>CAYLVS010000001.1:0-6417 GCA_964387185.1 uncultured Oscillospiraceae bacterium
GAAGAAATCACTCGTGCGAGTTGCAAAGTATGTGGATAAGGATAAAGCGGACAGAATCCGGGAAGCGCGGCTCCCGGGCATTTCCATTGCTGAAGATGTAAAGCGATACTACCCCATCGGAGCCTTTGCCTCCCACGTTTTGGGCAGCACCACGGACGACAATCGGGGGCTTTCCGGAATCGAATTGAAATATGATAAGTACCTTTCCGGCATACCTGGAAGGTGGATCAAAAATACAGATGTAGCCGGCGACAGCCTTTCTTACGGCATAGAGAAATATTTTCAAGCAGAGGATGGCCTCGGTGTATTGCTCACCATTGATGAGATCATACAGCATTTCGTAGAAAAAAGCATTCTACAGGTACAAGTGAATACCCAGGCCGACAGGGTGTTCTGCCTCATCATGAATCCGCAAACCGGTGATATCCTGGCTATGGCCATGACGCCGGAGTTCGATCCCAACGATCCCCGGACCCCCTTGGATCCTGCTGCAGCCAATTATGTAAAAAATCTCCCCGATGCAGATAAGCTCACATACTGGAACGACATGTGGAGGAACCCCATGATCAGCGACACCTATGAACCGGGGTCCACGTTTAAGTTGATAACAACCGCAATTGCGCTGGAGGAGAGGGTAACAAATCCAAGTGAACATTTTACCTGTACCGGCAGTACGGTGGTGGCTGGTCAAAAACTTTCCTGCTGGAGATCCTATAGGCCCCACGGTGATCAGACGCTGACCGAGGCAGTTCAAAATTCCTGCAATCCGGTCTTTGTCACCTTGTCTCAAAGATTGGGTCTCACCACCTATTATGAATACCTGGATAAGTTCGGCCTAAGGGAAAAGACGGGGATCGACTTCCCCGGCGAGGGAGGCAATATACTTCAAAATATTGAAACCGCCGGACCTGTGGGTCTGGCCACCATGTCCTACGGTCAGGGCATAGCCGTCACGCCTATCAGCCTTCTCACTGCTGTCTGTGCATTAGGTAATGAGGGTATGCTGATGGAACCGAGGCTGGTTCAAGGTTTACTTGACGAAAAGGGTATGGTCATCGAGAGCTTTGAGCCACGTGAGGTCAGGCAGGTTGTATCCAAACAAACCGCGGATGAAATGTCTCTTATCATGGAATCCGTAGTATCCGAAGGTGGAGGAGGAACCGCTAAAGTAAGTGGTTACCGTATCGGGGGAAAGACCGGTACAGCTAATAAAGTCGTCAATGGCGTCTACGTGGATGACACTTACTCTTCGTTCATCGGCATGGTTCCTATGAACGATCCACAACTGGCAATCCTTTTAGTCGTTGATTCCCCCAAGGGAGTCAAATTCGGCAGCCAGACCGCTGCTCCCGGGGTAAAAGCCATTTTGGAAGAAACTCTCCGCTACCTCAACGTGGAAACCAGCTTCACCGATGAGGAGCTGGTGCAGATGAAAAGCAATATGGTAACGGTACCGGAAGTGACAGGCGAGAGTTTCAGTGAAGCAATCGGTATACTGGGAGGCGCAAATCTCGTTTACCAGGTATCGCCGGCCGGAACAGGGAGTGAGGACTTTACCATCGTGGATCAGTATCCGAAGGCAGGGGAAGAGGTAAAGAAAGGGACCAACGTTTATCTGTATTGGAAATAAAGGAGAGCAAATGAAACTAAAAGACTTGCTTCTCAATACCGGTATCAAATGCCCGGACTTCATTAAGGAAACAGTGATTACGGGAGTCAGCTACGATTCTCGAAGGATACAAAGAGGAAATCTTTTCGTATGTCTTCGCGGAAGGAATACGGACGGACATGTTTATGCAGAAAAAGCGGCTTCACGAGGTGCAGCTGCAATCATCTCGGAAATAGCATTGCCCTTAACAGGAGCCCCTTTGCTGATGACAGAGGATTCCCGGAGGGCTTTGTCTGTAATAGCAGCCAACTATTATGGGCATCCCGATAGCTACATTTCCCTTTATGGCATCACGGGAACAAACGGAAAGACCACCGTGTCCTACTTGATGCGGAGCGGTCTCGAAGCATGGGGAAGACCTTGCGGGTTGACAGGGACTATATCCTATATTGTGGGCGATAAAGAGTACCCGGCGGAGCGCACCACGCCGGAATCCCTGGATTTGCAGCGGATTTTTGCAGCGCTGAAGGCCCAGGATATCCGATGTTGCGTGATGGAAGTTTCCTCTCATGCTCTGCAGCTCGGCAGGGTGCAGGATCTCTGGTTTGAATACAGCGTTTTCACCAACCTATCCCAGGATCACATGGATTTCCATAAAGATAAAGAAGAGTATTACCAGATAAAGAAGAGACTGTTTAAACAAACGACAAAAATGGGAATCATAAACCTGGATGACGATGCCGGTCGGAGACTTTTATGTGAACTTCTGGATGAGGGTGTCCCGGCTCGTTCCTTTTCTCTCACGGACAGCAATGCGGACTATTACGGTGAAGTGATGGAAATGGATGAAAAAGGCTGTTGCCTGTCTTTCCGGTATAAAGGGAGAGAGGCGGCAGAAATAAAATCTTCTCTCGTGGGGCGGTTTTCTCTATACAACATCTTGGCAGCAACCGGTTGTCTTCATGCGATAGGAGTGCCGGGCCAGGTTATCGCCGCAGGGATACAAAGCATAAAAGGGGTTCCGGGACGTTTCGAACCGGTGGAAAACAGCCGAGGTATTCCCGTAATCGTAGATTTTGCCCATACTCCCGATGCTTTGGAAAAAGTCCTGATTACGGCTACAGATATCGTAAAGGGCAGACTCCTGTGCGTATTCGGCTGCGGAGGCGATCGCGACCGGAGTAAGAGACCCCTCATGGGAAAGATCGCAGGTCGATATGCAGACTATTGCATTGTAACCAGCGATAACCCGAGAACAGAAAGTCCACAGCAGATTACTGCCGATATAGAGGAAGGACTCTATGAAACGGGCTGCAACTACCAAGTAATCGAAGACAGAAGAAAAGCGTTGAGCTGTGCCATCTCTATGTACCGAAAGGGTGATCTGATCCTAGTGGCAGGCAAAGGACATGAAAACTATCAGATCATCGGTGAAGATAAAAAACATTTCAGCGACCGGGAAACCATTCTTGAACTGATTGATAAAAGGGAGAACAACACCTATGGAAACAATTAAAGCAGGAAAAATTGCCGAGGTAACAGCCGGAGAGCTTTTATGGGGCGACCCGGAAGGGGATGTTTCAGGCATATCCATAGATACCCGAACTCTGACTTCGGGTATGGCCTTCTTTGCGATAAAAGGAGAGAGGGTTGACGGACATGACTACCTTGAGGCCGCTCTCGGAGCAGGATGTACTGCTCTGGTGGTTGAGAGAGAAAACGCTCTGGCGAAAGAAATCTCCCGTCCCACAGGAACTTCTCTGATCAAGGTTGAAGATACAGAAAGGGCTCTTCAGGATCTTGCCGCCTGGTATCTATCTTTGTTTGATGTCCATAAGATTGGGATCACAGGGAGTACCGGAAAGACCACCACAAAGGAAATGCTCTTTCACATACTGTCTGAGAAGTATAAGACTGTATGCAATCAAGGGAATTTTAACAACCTGATCGGGTTGCCGCTCTCTGTTTTTCAGGTAGATAGCGCTACAGAGGCTGCAGTTTTTGAGATGGGTATGGATCGGTTGGGGGAAATCCACCGGCTTGCAGAGATCGTACGACCCGATGCAGCAATCATAACCAATATTGGTGTGTCCCATCTGGAGCGACTGGGCAGCCGTGAGAATATCCTCAAGGCAAAAACGGAAATCTGTGACTTCATGAATTGGGAGAACACTCTGATTATCAATGAAGACAATGATCTGCTTTCCGGGCACTGCTTCGGCGGAAAACACAACACTGTGACCGTTGGCCAGGGAGAGAAGGCGGAGGTGCAGATATCCGGGCTGAAGGATATGGGCGAAAGGGGCATAGAATTTCGTGTTCGGAGAGGAGAAGAGAGTCGTATGTTCCGCATGGGAAGCCCCGGATTGCACAACAGCATCAATGCCGCGCTGGCTGTGGCAACAGCTCAAGTCTTTGGGATCAGCATGGAGGAGGCAGCTTCAGGACTTTCAAAGCTCAGTGCCACAGATAAGAGATTGCATATCAAAGAACTTAGTGGAATAAAGATAATCGATGATACCTATAATGCCAGTCCCGACTCTATGATAGCGGCTTTGGATGTGTTATCTTCCATTAAGAACACCAGGAAAATGGCTATATTGGGTGATATGTTTGAGCTGGGAGAAAAAGAAGAAGAATACCATCGACAGATTGGCGAATACGCTTCCAAAAAAGGCATCCATGTGGTACTATCAGTTGGTAAAAACGCAGAACTGATAACTCTGGCAGCAAAAGAAGGCGGGATACAGGCTTTTCACTTCAGCAACAAAGAAATGCTGAAGAGTGTGCTTCCCCAATGGGTTCGAAAAGGAGATGCTATCCTGATTAAAGGGTCCCGGGGAATGGCTATGGATGAAATAGTAAAACACTTGGAAGATATTAATGAATAGAGCAAGGATATACAAATGGATTATCTACAAATCGCAATACCCTTCGCTGTCGCATTGATTTTAACATCAATTATGACACCCATATTTATCTCCTTTATGGAGAAGCGAAATGGGGGGCAGTGCATACGTGAGGAAGGACCCAAATCCCATATGGCAAAGTCCGGGACACCGACCATGGGAGGATTGGTCATTATTCTTGCGGTATTGGTGACTTGTGGAGCAACGAACATAACGAACATTCGGAACACGGATATGTTGATTATATTGGCTGCATTTTTAGGTTATGGCCTTTTGGGGTTTTTGGACGATTTCGTCAAGGTTAGCATGAAGCGGAACCTTGGCCTTACGGCCAGGCAGAAGCTCTTATTCCAGACCCTTATCGCTGTGGGGCTTGCCATATATCAGGCGAAGGTGTCCGTTTACGGGACTACTGTGGTGATACCATTCACCGAAGAATTTGTAGACTTGGGGATCTTCTACGTTCCGTTTATTGCCTTTGTAGTGGTGGCGATGGCAAACAGCGTAAATCTCACGGACGGACTTGATGGGCTGGCGTCGGGAGTGACCATGTTTGTGGCGCTGTTCCTCGCCTTGGTGGGAATCGCTTTCAGCTTTTCTGCCGCCTCAGTCTTCTGCAGTGCGATTATGGGAGCATGCCTGGGTTTCCTGTTCTACAACAGGCATCCGGCGAAGGTCTTCATGGGAGATACGGGATCCATGGCTCTAGGCGGCGGTATTGCTGCTGCGGCTATTATCATGAACATAGAGCTTGTCATACCTATCGCCGGAGGCGTCTACGTGGCGGAAGCCCTTTCTGTGATCCTCCAGGTGTTGTATTTTAAGAAGACAGGCGGAAAGCGCCTGTTTAAGATGGCTCCTCTCCACCATCACTTCGAACTGTCGGGATGGAAGGAAACAAGAGTGGTGGCTATGTTCTGGACTGTGACGATCGTACTCTGTGTCGTCAGTTTATTGGCTGTATAAAGGAAAGTGGGAAAATGGACGTTAAGAACAAAAATATTTTGGTCATCGGTATGGGTAGGTCGGGCATAGCGGCTGCGGAAGTGCTCCTGTCCCTTGGCGCAAACGTGTCGGTATATGACGGGAAGCCTTCCGGAGAGATGGAACCGCACTTGATTCAGTATTTTATGAGCCGGAAAGCGATCTGTTATTTCGGTACAGAGCCGGAGGATGTGAGTGGCTATCATTACGCAGTAGTGAGCCCGGGCGTTCCCCTGACCAATCACCTCATACAGAGGATCCTGGCAGAGGATATCGAACTTCTGGGTGAAGTGGAATTTGCTTACCGCATAGGAAAAGGAAACTACGCAGCGATTACCGGTACCAACGGAAAGACGACAACCACAGTGCTTACCGGTGCAATCTTCAAGCAGGCAGGCAGACCTACAGAAGTGGTGGGAAACGTGGGTCTTGCTGTAGTAAAAAAGGCCATAAGGGCCACTGAAGATACTTGGCTCATCACCGAAATCAGCAGCTTTCAATTAGAGACTACGCGGGATTTCCACCCACATATCTCAGCGTTGTTAAATATAACACCGGATCACCTGGATCGTCATCTTTCTCTGGAGAACTATGCAAAAGCCAAAGCGCTGGTTTATCGGAATCAGGATGAAGAGGACTACTTTATAGTAAACCGCGATGATGAAGTGAGCTGGAAACTGACAGAAGGTTGTCGGGCAAAGGTGGTTCCCTTCAGCAGGATTAGAGAACTGGATTTTGGCGCATTTGTGAAAGATGATGTAATCGTAATTCGCGATGAAAAAGGCGTTCTTCATACCATATGCAAAGCGAGCCAGCTAGGAATTCCAGGTGTGCACAATCTGGAAAACGCATTGGCAGCAGCTGCAATCGCCTTCTTCGCAGGCATAGATCCGGATTCCATCCGGGTGTCTATGG
>CAYLVS010000001.1:6430-29822 GCA_964387185.1 uncultured Oscillospiraceae bacterium
TTTCCAAGGCGTTGCCCACAGACTGGAGTTTGTGAATGAGATAAGGGGAGTTCGTTTTATCAACGATTCCAAAGGTACCAATACAGATGCAACCATCAAGGCTATTGAGGCGGTAGACACTCCCATCATTCTCATCGCCGGAGGTTATGACAAGGAAGTTTCCTTTGAACCCTTGGTCGATGCCTTTGACGAAAAGGTCAAAGCACTGGTTCTCTTAGGGAGAACGGCACCGAAAATAAAAGAGGATGCAGAAAAAAAGGGTTTTACGAATATAATCATGGCTAAAAATATGGAGGAATGTGTCAGAGAAAGCTTTCGGATTGCAAAATCGGGAGATACCGTGCTGCTCTCTCCTGCCTGTGCCAGCTGGGATATGTATACGAATTTTGAGCAGCGGGGAGATCATTTTAAAAGCTGTGTGAGCGATTTGGAAAAGTGAGCAGGCAGGAGTAGGGGATGGCAAAGAAAGCAAAAAAGAAAAGGACCAAAAAGACACGGATGAAATCGGGAGACTTTCTCCTGACGATTCTGGTGCTTGCTCTTGTTGTGTTTGGTATCATTATGGTGTTCAGCGCCAGCTATTACAGTTCCATCAGCGAGACGGGAAACCCCTATACGTATCTGAAGGATCATATCGTATGGGCCTTGCTGGGAGGGACACTGATGCTGATCACTGCTCTTCTCGATTATCACATCTATGAGAAGTTGGCTCCTTTACTCCTGGCAGGCAGCTTGATTCTGTTAGGGTTGCTTTTTACACCTCTCGGCGTGACCAGGAACTATGCGACCCGTTGGCTGGGAGTGGGAGACTTTACCCTGATGCCCGGAGAAGTGGCTAAGATTTGTGCCATTCTTTTCGTTGCATGGTTTTTGTCCCGGGACAGCAAGAGAATTCGGTCCTTTTTCAAAGGAGTGCTTCCCTTGCTGCTGCTCTGTGTCATCTACTTTGGTCTGATCATCATGCAGCCGAATCTGTCCACTGCCATCACCATATGCGCTATCATCATCGGAATGATGTTTGTGGCAGGATTGAATATACTTTATTTAATTACCATTGGGTTGCTGGGGGGCGGCGGTATTCTGGCCCTTGCGCTGGCCGACGAAGAGGGATACTGGATGAAGCGCATCACAAGTTTTATGGATCCCTTCCAAGATCCTTTGGGCAGCGGCTGGCAGGTGATACAATCCCTGCTCGCATTGGGCTCAGGTGGATTGTTCGGCGTAGGCTTGGGGAAGAGTATACAGAAGACTCTTTACTTGCCGGAACCTCAAAATGACTTTATTTTTTCCATCATCGGAGAAGAGCTGGGATTTCTCGGCTGTTTAGCTTTGATTGTCTGCTATCTCATATTGATTTGGAGAAGCAGTCATATCGCATTGAATGCTCCCGACCTCTTCGGAACGCTTACCGCGGCTGGAATTACCATCATGCTGGCAGTTCAGGTTATACTTAATATAGCTGTTGTAACTTCATCAATGCCCCCCACCGGCATAACTTTGCCATTTGTCAGTTATGGAGGGAATGCTTTACTGTTATTTATGGGATCCTTCGGAATCCTGCTCAATATATCCAGGCATTCCGCGCTTTAACTAGTTGTCGGTAATGTAAATTATGTAAACAAGGAGACGGAAATGAAAGTGATCATAACCGGTGGGGGAACCGGCGGACATATATACCCGGCAATCGCTATCGCAGACAAGATCAGACGCAAGAACCCCCATTGCGACATCCTCTTCGTGGGAACCGAGAAGGGTATGGAACGAAAGCTCGTCCCGGAATGTGGCTATAAGATTCGCTTCATAACCGTCAGCGGATTTAACCGGAAGAACATGCTCAAAAATGTAGCCACACTTCGTGATTATATACAGGGAAGCAGAGAAGCGGATCGAATTATAAGGGATTTCCAGCCGGACCTGGTCATCGGAACAGGTGGCTATGTCTGCGCTCCGGTGATACGGAGGGCGAGCAAGAGGGGAATTCGCACTTACTTGCATGAACAAAACGCGTATCCGGGGCTGACAAACAGAATGCTGGAAAAATACGCGGAAAAGGTATTCATCAGCTTTCCGGAATCTGCAGAGTACTTTAAGCGAAAGGATAAATTAGTTGTTACCGGAAATCCTGTGCGAAAAGAATTTATCGTCTCAACGATCTTTGATTACAGGGAAAAGCTGCAAATCCAAGACAATGAGTTTCTGATCTTGAGTTTCGGAGGGAGTCGGGGAGCGGAAAAAATAAATGAAATGATACTGGAGCTTACCGACGTAATCCGTCAGGAGCCGAACGCAAGGCTGATCCATATCACGGGAACTCCTTATTATGATAGTTTTCGCCGGAGGCTTCGCGATAAGGGTATGGAGGAGGAAGAGAGAATTCAGGTTCTTCCCTATGCGCAGAACATCCATGAGTATATGTTCGCTTCCGACTTGGTCATATGCCGTTCCGGTGCGATTACCGCAGCGGAACTCACAGCGTGTGGCAAACCGGCCATTTTAATCCCGTCCCCTAATGTGACGGCAAACCATCAGTACTATAATGCGAAGGCTATTGCCGACAAGGGCGGTGCTGTCCTGATCGAGGAAAAAGATTTGACCCGCGAGAAACTAAAAGGTGTTACCTTACGTCTAATGAAAAACAGGGAAGCTCTCAATGCCATGGCAAGAGCAAGCGCATCCCTGGGACGCATCGACGGAGCTGATGCCATTTACGCAGAGTTGGCAATTTAGACACATTTCAAGAGGAGAAGGCATACTATGGCTTTATAAGAGAGACTATGAACCCTTTTGCGGAGGTGTCGTTTGCTTGGAAAGTTATCACATATCGGGTGGAAATACCTTAGAAGGGGAATACCGTTTAAAAGGAGCAAAGAACGCTGTTCTCCCTATTTTGGCAGCAACTATTATTTCCGGACGCACCAGCAGAATTGAAAAATGTCCGCACCTGTCCGATATCCGGACTATGGTGTCTATCTTGAGGGAAATGGGATGTAACGTTTTGTGGGACGGCAATGAAATACTGGTGGATTCTTCACCGGTGAACAGCTACCGGATTCCGCAAAACCTGATGAAAAAGATCAGATCTTCCGTTTTTTTAATGGGACCCACCCTTGCACGATGCGGGCAGGTGATTCTCAGTGATCCCGGAGGATGTGCCATCGGAAAAAGGCCTATTGATATTCACCTGGCTGCTCTGCGGCTTTTAGGTGTAGAGATCAGTGAGAAGGACGGACTGCTGGAGTGCAGAGCGAAACGCTTGAAAGGAGCCACCATTCCTTTGAGCTTTCCCAGCGTAGGAGCCACGGAAAACGTCATGATGGCAGCGGTGATGGCAGAAGGGGAAACCCGGATACTTAACCCTGCAAAAGAGCCGGAAATCGTTGATTTGCAAAATTATCTGATCAGCTGCGGTGCAGAGATATCCGGCGCCGGAAGTGAAGAAATACGCATAGTAGGAGGTTTGCGCCTCCACGAGACCGAGTACACACCTATTCCCGATCGAATCGAAGCGGGAACTTTGTTGGCTGCAGCAGCAGTGACAAAAGGGAAGGTTCTACTGAGGGATGCCGTTCCGCATCACATGGATTCCATACTGAACCGCTTAGAGGAATCCGGATGTAACGTGCAAAGAGAGGAGAACTCCATCTATTTAGAAGCACCTGACCGTTTGCAGGCCATCAGGCCAATTGTAACTAGGCCATATCCCGGGTTTCCTACGGATATGCAGTCCCAGCTCATGGCTGCCATGTGTCTGGCGAAGGGGACGACGGAAATCACGGAAGCCATTTTCGAGAACCGGTTTAAGCACGTAACGGAACTGAACAAAATGGGAGGCGACATCCGTGTCACTGAGAGGACCGCGCTCGTGAAAGGCGTTGATCGTCTTTCCGGAAAACGGGTGATGGCGGCAGATTTGCGCGGTGGGGCAGCATTAGTCATCGCAGGATTGGCAGCGGAAGGAAACACCATCGTGGAAAATATTGACCAGATTGATAGGGGATACGATTGCTTGGAGGATATTCTCAAAAGTCTGGGAGGACAAATAGAGCGGGTAAAGTATCCGGATTGAAGAAGAGTATCAGGGGTATCTAAGAGAACATGAAGGAAAAGAACACTAAGAAAAAGAGGAGAAGGAAAAAACGGTATCTGCTTAGGCTTATTCTGTTGCTTGCCTTATGCACAGGTATTTACTATTTCCTGTCCTCCTCCCTGTTTGATATACAGATTATCACGGTAGATAATAATAATTACTATACGGATCAGCAGGTAATCAGCATTGCGGAAGCCGGAATGGGTGGAAATCTTTTTAAGACGCCCACCACCGATATGAAGGACAAGCTTCTAAAGGATTCTTATATCAAAAATGCAACGATATCCCGAAAGCTGCCCAACGAACTCATCATTACTGTCGAGGAGCGTGAGGAAGCCGCCTGCGTTCCCTATGGTGACCGGTTCATCATTATCGACAAGGAGGGAATGATTCTCCGCGTGACGGATGTGGAACCTACCTTGACTCTTTTTTCGGGAATGACTTTAACGAACATTGAAACGGGTACACCCCTTGAAGTCGAAGAGAACTCTATATTGACGGGAACCCTGAGGCTGCTGGAAGGCATGGAAGATAATGAGTTGTTTTTCAAGAAGATCGAGTTTTCGGGAATTGTGATAAGAGCATATATATACGATAATCTGCTCTGCGAGGGAAGTCCGGAAAACATCCTGAAAAGCATGGACGACTTAGCGGATGTGTTGTATGATTTATATATTCAGGGGATTGAAAGAGGGGTTATCAAAGTCGCCGGAGACGGTTATATTTCCTTCAGCGCTTTGGTAGAGTAAACCTCAGGGATAGGAGAGGATTTAATGCAAAAAAAAGGTGGAATTCTAGTAATACTTGCGCTGGCGATTCTCATCGGTTTGATTCTATCGATTCAAATGAACACCTCGGATGCCTACGTACAGGGAGGCTTGATTACTATGGCTCAAGCCAATGAGCTGGAACGTCAGCTGAAGGAAGTACGAAATGAAAAAGAATCGATCATGGCAGAGTATCTGGAATTGGAACAGCGACTAAAAGAAATTGAGGAGCAGAGTCTCAGCGAGGATGCTTTTCTTCAAGCTGCCATGAAGGATCTGGAACGATACCGTATGGGCTCAGGTGTATTGGATGTACAAGGGCCCGGCGTTGTTATCACCGTTGACGACCCTATTCCCACTGAAGAAAATCCCGGAGATGGTTACAGCACCATTATGATTCGATCCGACTTGTTACTGTCTGTCGTAAATAGACTGAAGGATGCAGGCGCAGAAGCTATTTCCATCAACGGTCAGCGCATCATCGCAAGAACCGAGATCAGCCTGGCAGGGGACAACGTGAACATCAACACCGTTCCTACGGCTCCGCCCTATACGATTAAGGCCATAGGAAACCCCGAGACCATGGAGGGCACTTTGAACATTCGCTATGGTATCGTCGAAACAATGCGTAGCTACGGGCTTCAGGTCTCCATTGCCAAGCAGGAGGATATTGAGATCCCCCGCTATAGCGGCGTTCTTCGCTATCTATATGCAAAACCTGTTGATACCTCGAAAGAGGAAGCAGATGCAACTGCTGATACTGCGGAAACCAATGAAGAAAATGAAGCCAATGAAACCAATCAGTAGTGAGAGGCATCGAGATGAAAGGAAAAGCAATTCTGTATTTCATAATATGCCTCTTTGTAGGATGCTCTATCGTTGTCTTGACTAAAACTGTCAATGGACAGCATCTTTTTGTGTCATCAAAAGTATTGGACGATTACAGAGTCACCATTGAAGGTGAGCGTAAAGATATAGAGAACTTCATTAAGCTTGCCGATGAGAGCAGGAAAGAGCTGGAAACGTTAGAGGCTCTGACGGCTGCCAACGAGGACATCAGCCGGGAAGTGGAGGCTAAGCTTTTTCAGGACCTGCATTTCTATGGCCTTGCCGGAGGTTATGTAGACGCAATCGGGCCAGGTGTCGAAGTGGTCATCGATGACGGGACACGTGATCTAGAATACGGAGAAAACCCCAACGACATCCTGGTGCACGATCTGGACCTGCTTTTGATTATCAACGATCTGAAAGACGCAGGAGCGGAGATGATTTCTGTAAACGGACAGCGAATCGTCGATACATCCTCTATTTCTTGTTCCGGTTATACGGTTCGCATCAATGGCCAGTTTTACGCGAGGCCCTTTGTCATTCGAGCTATAGGTGACGGCTCCCGCATGTCAGCCACCTTGATCGGTCCCGGTGGTTATGGGACGGTTCTGAAAGATTGGGGGCTGATTTTTCGAATATCGATCCTCGATGATGTTGTAATTCCCGCATATTCAGAAGACAGAGCTTCCAGATACATGACTTTGTCTACTGCTGATAAGGTAAAGGAAGGTGAAAGTAATTGATTATAGTTATGTTAATCGGATTAGCAGCCGGTATCTTTGTGGGGTTTGCCTTTGATGTCTCTTACCCTACGGAATACTCCTTCTATATTTCTATGGGACTGCTTGCCGCCATGGACTCTCTACTGGGGGCGATTCGAGCGGATATGGAAGGGAAATACAACAATCTCATCTTCATCAGCGGTTTTCTGACCAATGCGATTCTTGCTGCTGCGCTGGTCTATTTGGGAGACCGATTGGGGCTGCCTTTCTACTATGCGGTCATCCTGGTTTTCGGAGGGCGCCTGTTCCAGAATCTGGCGGTGATTCGGCGTATTATAATCGAGAGGTATTTGGCGAAAAAAGAACGGGATATCACCAATTAATAGATGCACGGATGCACCATATATGCTATAATTAGTAAAACATTCTGCTGAAAGGCAAGTGTTAAAACAGTGAATGAATCTGCAGGAGGTAGGTCATGCTTCAGTTTGAGGTAAACGAAGAAAGAAATGCACAAATCAAAGTGATCGGCATCGGCGGTGGAGGAAGCAACGCAGTAAACCGCATGATTGATGCCGGATTAAAGGGCATCACTTTTATTGCGATAAATACGGACAAGCAGGCACTCTCCCTGTCGAAGGCAGAAACCAAGATACAGATCGGTGAAAAGCTTACGAAGGGACTGGGAGCAGGAGCAAATCCCGAAATGGGACAGAAGGCTGCAGAAGAGAATATCGACGATCTCAGCAAGTTCTTGTCCGGATCGGACATGGTATTCATAACTGCGGGCATGGGTGGAGGCACAGGCACCGGAGCTGCTCCTATCATAGCAAAAGCTGCTAAAGATGCGGGGATTCTTACAGTAGGTGTGGTCACCAAGCCATTTACTTTTGAAGGCAAAAAGAGAAGGGATCATGCCGACCTGGGTATAAAATTCCTGAAAAAATATGTGGATTCACTCGTGGTAGTACCAAACGACAAGCTGCTGCAGATATCCGAGAAGAACACTACCATGCTCGAGGCGTTTGCCATGGCCGATGAAGTCCTCAAGCAGGGTGTTCAAGGCATTTCGGATCTCATTGCAGAAGCCGGTCTGATCAACTTAGATTTTGCCGATGTCCGCACAGTGATGAACGACCGGGGTATCGCCCATATGGGTGTCGGTCGCGGTAAAGGCGAAAACAGAGTACAGGAAGCGGTAAAAGATGCCATAGAGAGCCCTCTGCTGGAAACCAGCATCGGCGGAGCAAAGGCCATTCTCCTGAACATAATGGGCGGTTACGACCTGGGTATGCTGGAAGTTAATGAAGCCGCAGACCAGATCGAAAAAGCTGCGGACAAGGAAGCTATTGTCATTTTCGGTGCTTCTGTGAAAGAAGAGCTGCAGGATGAGATCATCATAACCGTCATCGCAACCGGATTTGAGGACAGGGCGACGGATAAGATCTCAGGTGGAAATCGGGATATCATACGCCCCGGTACCTTTGACGGCAGGAATCTCGAAGACCCCTCGCCAAGTTCCGATGAAGAAAACGAAATCGAAGCCGGTACAACAGATGATGGATTTGAAAAGAAATATACGACCGACTTCAAGATACCGTCCTTCCTTAACAAGGATAAGAACAGAGACTATTAAAAGATGGATGAGGATGAGAAGCCGGAAATACCACCGGCTTCTGTTTTTATTCTGATACCCTATGCAAAGGATGCCCATGAAGCAAATTACATCCCCTGAAAACGCAATCATAAAAAAGGCCGTGAGTCTCAAGCAGCGCAAGGCCCGGGAGAAGTCGGGGCTTTACCTCATCGAAGGACTTCATCTGTGCAGGGAAGCCCTGGCCGCAGGGGAGGATATCGAGGCCTTTTTCGTAAGAGAAACCGCCTATCAGAGAGCGGAGGACCGCGAGCTGACAGACATCATCGGACAGTCGCGGGAAATGGACATCAAGACGACCTTGTTGAGCGACAACGTATTTGACAGGCTCATGGATACCGAGACACCACAGGGTATTGCCGCCATAGTGAAGCGTAGGTTGTGGAATGAAGAAAGTTTCTTTGGTGCAGACAAACGGAAAGGGCACGGCAATCTTCTGGTGTTGGACCGCATTCAGGACCCGGGAAACGCAGGAACCCTTATTCGGACAGCTGAAGCGGCAGGTTATCAGGGGATCCTGGTCCTCAAGGGAACAGTAGACCTATATAGTCCTAAAGTAGTGCGGGCATCGTCCGGATCGCTGTTTCGGATGCCCCTGCTTTTTACAGAAGATGCGAAGGAGACGATAGAACTCCTCCACACTCGCCAAAAACAGGTAATCGTTGCCACACCCTATTGCGAGAGCTATCATTTTCAAGTACCCTTAGACAGAGACGTGGCATTTGTCATCGGCAACGAAGCAGGTGGTGTCAGCAGAGATTTCCTTGACTTGTCAGACAGTCAGGTAAAAATACCTATGAACGAACCGGTGGAATCCCTCAATGCGGCAGTGGCCGCAGGAATCCTCATGTACGAATCAGTGAGACAAAATTTCCATAAAGAAGCGGAGGAAAAATAGTAACCATGCAGACAAAGCTAACATCCATACTGAAGGAAGCAAAAGATCGGCTCGACGAGGCGACAACCTTAGCGGAAACGGAAGAGGTTCGCGTAAGGCTATTAGGGAAAAAGGGCCAACTTACCGAGATTTTAAGATCCATGGGATCCATAAGTCCTGAAGAGCGCAAGGTTCTCGGACAGGCTGCCAACAACGTTAGAAATGAAATCGAATCCATGCTGGAGGAAAAGTTCGCTGAGGTCAAAAACGCAGTAAGGGACCTCAAGTTCAGGGCGGAGCGCATCGATGTAACGGAGCCGGGCAAGCAGAGACCTTTGGGGACCAAGCATCCCATCTCTGTCACCATCGATGAAATCTCGAAGGTGTTTATGAACATGGGCTACTCCATAGCGGAAGGCCCCGAAATCGAGACGGTTTACTTTAATTTTGATGCGTTGAATGCGGCGCCAAATCATCCCTCAAGGGATATGACGGACACCTTCTACATCGGCGATGAGATTCTGCTCCGTACACAGACATCACCGGTGCAGGCGAGAACTCTGCTGAAACAGAAGCCTCCCATCAAAATCATTTCTCCGGGAAGATGCTTCCGTTTTGATACTCCCGATGCCACCCACTCTCCCATGTTTCATCAGGTGGAGGGTCTCTTGGTGGATGAGGGTGTGTCCATGGCCGACTTGAAGGGTACTTTAGACTCCTTCGCCAAGCAGCTTTTCGGTTCCGACGCAAAGACGAACTTCCGTCCTCATTTCTTCCCTTTCACGGAGCCCAGTGCGGAGATGGATGTCTCCTGCTTCAAATGTGGGGGCAAAGGCTGCAGAGTCTGCAAAGGGAGCGGCTGGATCGAAATACTCGGCTGCGGTATGGTGCATCCCAACGTCCTGGATGTGGGAGGTATCGATACGGAAAGATATACCGGCTTTGCCTTTGGCATGGGCGTAGAAAGAATTGCCATGCTGAAATACGGTGTAGATGATATCCGACTGTTCTATGAAAACGATATGCGCTTTATCGGGCAGTTCAAATAAGAAAAGGGGGGGGCGGAAAACGATATGTTAGTATATAAAGAATGGTTGGATGAATACTGCTCTGTGGATAAAAGCATCGAGGAATTTCGTGACCGGATGATCATGTCCGGCTCCAATATTGAAACTGTTGAGCAATTCGGCAAAGGTGTGGAAAATATAGTCGTCGGAAAGCTCGAATCCATTTCCAGGCACCCCAATGCCGACAAGCTCCTGGTTTGCATCGTCGATGTAGGCGCAGAAGAGCCGGTGCAAATCGTCACCGGTGCCGAAAATATTTTTGAAGGAGCTTATGTGCCTGTAATCCTTCACGGGGGGAGGCTTCCGGATGGTACCGTGATCAAGAGGGGAAAGCTGAGGGGTATGGAATCCTCGGGCATGCTCTGCTCCGCGAAAGAGCTTGGCTATGACGACAAGGTGATTCCTGTTGCCCATAGGGACGGGATCTGGATCCTGAATCAGGAATACCCCTTAGGCATGGATATCGTTGAGGCCCTGGGGCTTTCAGGAGCTGTGATAGACTTTGAAATTACACCCAACAGGCCTGACTGTTTGTCCATGATCGGGATGGCCAGAGAGGCAGCGGCAACCTTTGGCGAGAGCCTGCGTTATCCCGACAGCCAATGTAAGGATGAGAAGGGAAATGTAGAAGACTATATTTCCGTGGAAATAAATAAGCCGGAGCTCTGTCGCCGGTACGTAGCCAGAGTGGTTACAGATGTCAAGATTCAGCAGTCCCCCTGGTGGCTTCAGAAGAGGCTCATGTACGCGGGGATGCGCCCCATCAACAACATCGTAGATATCACCAATTACGTGATGTTGGAATACGGACAGCCCATTCACGCTTTCGATATCCGAAACATCAAAGGGAACCGCATCTTTGTGGACACAGCCAAAGAAGGCGAGATGTTCACTACCCTAGATGAGACCGAGAGAAGCTTATCCGAAGACATGCTGTTGATCAAGGACGGAGAGCGGAGCGTTGCCATCGCCGGCGTTATGGGCGGACTGAATTCCGAAATTGTCGGAGATACCACTACCATCGTAGTAGAGTCTGCAAACTTTCAGGAATACAATATCCGCAGCACCTCCAAGAAGTTAGGCCTACGCACGGAAGCTTCATCCCGGTTTGAAAAGGGTGTAGATCCGGACCTGGCCGGCACGGCGGCAGACCGGGTATGCTACCTGATCGAGCTGTTAGGCGCGGGAACCGTAGTGAAAGGGACCGTGGATGTCTATCCGGTCAAGACAGAGTCAGCACCTATTGAAGTGAGATTAAGTCGCGTCAATCAAGTATTGGGCGTTCAGCTCTCTTTGGATGAACTAAATACTATTTACCAAAGCCTTGAGATGGAAACAGAGATGGAAGATGATAAAATACGCGTGCTACCTCCCTCCGTTAGACTTGACTTGCAAAAGGAAATTGACCTCGTAGAGGAAGCGGCCAGGATATACGGCTACGATAAGCTTCCTACCACACTTCCCAAAGGAAATAGTGAATCAGGAAAGACGACGCTACAGCAACTGAGAGATCTGGTAAAAGACTCTCTTGTGGGAATGGGATACAAGGAGATACAGACCTACTCTTTCGTGAGTCCCAAAGGTGTGGATAACATCCGCATGGCAACGGGTAGCCCGGAAAGAGATATGATCAAACTTCTCAACCCATTAGGGGAAGAGAACAGCGTTATGCGCACCACCTTGACACCCAACATGCTGGAGGCTTTAGCCAGAAACTTTGCCAGGAACATCGCCGATGTCAGGGCATTTGAACTGGGAAACACCTTCCATAAGGTCACCGGAAGCGACGGGCTGCCTACAGAAAGGGAGAATCTCTGTATCGCATGCTACGGCGAGGAAGAAGACTTCTTCACGCTCAAGGGAGCTGTAGAAGAGTTGCTGAATAAGATGGGGATTCGTGAGGCCGAGTACGTGGCAGAATCCGCGACGGGTACCTATCACCCGGGAAGATGCGCCATGATTAAGTATGAGAACCTGACTCTGGGTGTAATAGGAGAACTCCACCCGGATGTCATGGAAACTTATGATGTTACCGCCAAGACCTGGTGTTGTGAACTGGATTTTTCACGGGTTGCAGGAGCAGCGAATACAGAGCATTATTACAGCTCTCTGCCCAAGTACCCTTCTACTTCCAGGGACATCTCCGTGCTGGTGGGTGAAGATGTTACGGTAGCATCTATGAAGGCGATTATACAGAAAAACGGCAGCGGGTTGCTGGAGAAGGTAGAACTCTTCGACATCTATCGGGGCAAACAGGTCCCTGAAGGCAAGAAGAGTGCCTCTTTTACCCTCACCTACCGGGCACCTGACAGGACGCTTACCGACAGTGAGGCAAATGAGGTACACGAATGGATACTGAAGGCATTGAACGAAGAGTTGAATGCGGTTTTGCGGGATAATTGAAGTAGGGGCGGAGTTTTATCAGCCCGTTAACTGCAGAAAGGAGGGCTGTTGTAATGGAAGAACGGAACAAAGTGCAGGTGAAAATCTATGGACAGGAGTTTACCATCTCAGGAGAGCAGCCAAGGGATCACATCATTAAGGTGGCTGACCATGTTGATCGTGCCATGCACGAGCTGGCGAAAAGCCTCCCTTCGTGCTCAACATCCTCTCTTGCATCATTGGCTGCTGTAAACTGTGCAGATGAGTATTACCGATCCATCGACAGCACAAATGAACTAAAAGCCAAAAACCAACAGCTGGAGAAGGATGCACAGCACTACGTGCAACTGTGGGACGAAGCGAAAAGGAACTTCTTACAATACAAAGAGGACGCACAGTCCGCAGTGGAAAACAGAGAAGAACTGCAGCGGTCATACGATCAAAAGAAGGCGGAATACCGGGAGTTGCAGACAAAGCTCCAAGAGCTGGAACAAACAAATGACAGCTTGCTGCGCAAGAATGAGACCTTGAGCCAAAGAATCGCTTCCCAGGATGACAAAAAAGGTTCTTCCGACTTGCTCATCAAGGAGCTTGAGCTGAAATGTCGGGAGATGGAGAGCAGCTTTTTTGACCTCCAGATGGAAAACATCCAATTGAAAAGTGAATTGGATCGCTATAAAAAAATCGTGGAATCAGCAGAATAGAATAATATGAATGACAAAGCGTACAGGGTTTTAGAATATGACAAGATAAAGGAGCTTCTTCGCGAGGAGGCTGCTTCGTCCATGACGCAGAAGGTGATCGATGAAATCTCACCTTCTGTGGATGAATACGAGATCAGAGAAAAAATGGCGGAAACCACCGAGGCGGTTTCCGTTATTATGCATAAAGGGGCGCTGCCTCTCGGCGGTTTCTATGATATCAGCGGGTGGGTACACCTTGCCCAAAAAGGCGGGGCCCTCACTATGAAACAGCTGCTGGAGGTCCTTTATAACCTTCAGGCAGCCCGTCACGCTGCCACTTTCCTTAAGAGCGATCTGCCACCGTTGCATAAAATCGATGAACTTGCTGCTCTGATCAGCATGCAGAGAGATCTTGAAAGCGAAATTGATCGCTGTATCCTTTCGGAAGACGAGATGGCGGACAGCGCCAGCCCCGAGCTGAAGAGCATTCGACGAAAAATTGGGCTTCAAAACGAAGCCATTCGAAGCAAAATGAGCAGTATTCTCACCTCTGCCGACAACAAGAACCTTTTACAGGATACCATCGTGACCATGCGCCAAGGTCGGTACGTGATTCCGGTTAAGCAAGAGCACAAAGGCCGTTTTTCAGGCATTGTCCACGACCAGTCTGCAACAGGGGCAACTCTTTTTATTGAGCCTCAGGCAATCGTGAACATGAATAATGAACTTCGCGAGTTGGAGCTGGCTGAAAAGAAAGAGATCTATCGAATTCTGGCCGAATTGTCGGCAACGGCAGGGCAGGCAGGAGATGAGATCAAAAACAACCAACGTATTTTAGTGGAGCTGGACTTTATGTTCGCAAAGGGAAAGCTTTCCGCTAAAATGAAAGCGGAACCGCCGGAAATCAGCACCCGGGGAATCTTGAACATCCGGGAAGGCCGGCATCCCCTTATCAATCCCAAGCAGGTCGTTCCCATATCCGTTTCGCTGGGCAAGGATTTCAACACGCTGGTAATCACCGGGCCCAATACGGGAGGGAAGACCGTCACCCTGAAGACCGTTGGTCTCTTTGTACTCATGGCCCACTCCGGGCTGCATTTGCCTGCGGCACCCGGGACTGTTATCCCGCTTTTGCGGAAGGTTTATGCGGATATAGGCGATGAGCAGAGCATCGAGCAGAGCCTGTCAACCTTTTCTTCACACATGAGAAACATCGTAGACATCGTTCGGGATGCCGATGCCGAAACCCTGATTCTGTTAGATGAGTTGGGAGCCGGTACAGACCCCACAGAGGGAGCTGCACTTGCCATTTCCATATTAAACGAGCTTTACGGGAGAGGCGCTAAGACCTTAGCCACTACCCACTATACGGAGCTGAAGAAATACGCCATCGCCACCTCGGGGGTTCAGAATGCTTCCATGGAATTCGATGTGGAGACTTTGTCTCCTACCTATCGGCTGACTATCGGTACTCCCGGCAGATCCAACGCCTTTGAGATATCCTCAAAGCTGGGGCTTCCCGACCACCTTATCCATCATGCCAAAGGTTTGCTGGACCGAGGAGACATCGCTTTTGAAGATGTGATCACATCCATCGAGAAGGATCGAAAGCTGGCAGAGCAGGAGCGGGACGAGGCCATGTTCCTGCGAATAGATATAAAACGGCAGAAGGAAGAGTTAGAAAAGCAGCAGCAAAAATTTGCAGAGCACAAGGAAAAGCTTCTCGCCAAAGCCAGAGAAGAAGCCCGGGATATCGTGCAGGAAACAAAAGAGCTGGCAGACCTGATTCAGAGCGAACTACGTGAGTTGGAAAAATACAAGGATCCCTCTCAATGGAACCGCAAACAGGAAGCTCTTCGCAGGGAAATCCGTGAGCTTCAGGATAAACATAGAGAAAAAATAGAGGTTAAGCAAAACCTTAAGCCCGTCCGTCCGGACGAACTGAACGTCGGGGATGCAGTGAGGATCCTCTCTCTGGATCAGAAAGGCGAGCTGATTTCTTTACCGGATGACAAGAACGAGGTTCAGGTGCAAATCGGCCTCATGAAGATAAATGTGGGGCTTAATCAGATCTCCAAGGTTCAGAACGGCAAAAAGGAAAAGAAAAAGCAGAATATGCGCCATAGCAGCATGTATCAGAGCAAGGTGATCTCAGTCACGCCCAGTTACAATGTAGTAGGAAAAGTGCTGGATGATGCCTTGATGGATGTGGATAAATACCTGGATGATGCCTTTATGGCGGGGCTCAAGGAAGTCACCATCATACACGGGAGAGGGGCCGGAATTCTCCGGGATGGACTGGGGGTTATGTTCAAAACCCACAAACATGTGGAAAAATCCAGAAAAGGCAATTATAATGAAGGCGGTGACGGTGTGACCATCGTCACACTGAAATAGGGGTGTATCATGTATATTATAAGTGCATGCCTGTTGGGAGCGAATTGCAAATACAACGGCGGGAACAACTTAAGTGAACTAGTAATCGACCTTGTAAAAGGTCATAACTATATTGCGGTATGTCCGGAAGTGGCAGGCGGGTGTTCTGTTCCCAGATCTCCTTGTGAGATTCGGGACGGAAGAGTATACAACAAAGAAGGGGAAGATCTGACAGGAAAGTTTCAGGAAGGCGCTGCTAAAGTGCTTGCAGAAGCAGGAACCCTGGCGGAGGAGTACGGCGAAGACATCGAACTGGCCATTTTAAGATTTGGCAGCCCCTCCTGCGGATGTGGGCGGATCTATGACGGTACCTTTACGCATACATTGGTAGATGGGGACGGGATTTTCACTGAGCTGCTTAAGAAGAACGGAATCAAGACAATTACTGAGGAGGAATGTTGAATGATAAATTTTAAAGAGCAAATCGGAGCCCTATTGGCAGAACAGATTGAAGGGCTTACAACAGAAGAACTTACAGGGATGGTTGAAATACCTACGGATAGTAAACTTGGGGATTATGCTTTTCCCTGCTTCCGCTTAGCCAAGGTCATGAGGAAGTCACCGGCCGTCATAGCCAGAGATATGGCAGAGAAACTGTCGAGTAATAAGATGTTTGAGCGAGTCGAAAGTGTAAATGCCTATGTGAATATGTTCATGGGCAGGGAAGTGTTTATTCGCGAAGTTCTGTCTGAAGTGGCCGAAATGAAGGACCGTTACGGAAGCAGCGATGTGGGACAGAATCGCAAGGTCATCGTTGAGTATTCCTCCCCGAACATTGCCAAGCCATTTCATATCGGACATATACGCAGTACTGTTATAGGCAACGCGATCTATAAGCTCTATGATTTTCTGGGCTTTGATGCTGTCCGCATCAACCACTTGGGGGACTACGGAACGCAGTTTGGCAAGATGATCGTATCCTATCGGCGCTGGGGCAATAAAGAAGATGTAGAAAAATCACCGATTCAGGCTTTGTTGGGCTATTATGTAAAATTCCATGAAGAAGCTGAAAAAGATCCTTCTCTGGAGGAAGAGGCCAGGGCAACCTTTACCCTCTTGGAAAACGGCGCCGAAGAGGAGACTGCTCTGTGGAAATGGTTCCGGGATGAAAGCCTGCGGGAATTTGGAAGGGTCTATAAAATGCTGGGGATCGACTTTGACTCCTATGCGGGTGAGAGCTTCTACTCCGATAAGATGGGAAGAGTTCTTTCCGAGCTGAAAAAGAAGGACCTGTTGGAGGCATCGGAAGGGGCACAAATTGTCGACCTTTCCGAATACAACATGTCTCCTGCGCTGATCACCAAAAAGGACGGATCGACCCTCTACATTACAAGGGATATCGCCGCGGCGCTTTACCGGAAAGAGCATTACGACTTCTACAAGAACCTGTACATCGTGGCATCTCAGCAAAACCTTCACTTCCAGCAGTGGATCCAGGTAGTGGAGCTCATGGGCTACGAATGGGCCAGGGATTGCATCCACATTCCCTTTGGCCTGGTCAGTTTGGAGGACGGCACCATGTCCACCAGGCACGGCCGTGTGGTATTCCTTGAGGATGTGCTCAACAAAGCCATCGAGCGCACCAGGGAAATCATTTTGGAGAAGAAAGTAAATACGGAAGATGTAGATATTACCGCAAAACAGGTAGGCATCGGAGCTGTAATCTTCAACGAGCTATCCAACGGCAGGATCAAGGACTATGTATTCTCCTGGGAGAAGATCCTCAACTTCGACGGAGAGACGGGTCCTTACGTGCAGTATACTTACGCCAGAGCCGCCAGCGTTCTCCGCAATGCCGGAGAAGCAGAGGAAAAGGCCATTGCTGACGTTCAGAGCGCAGACCTGCAGTATATCTGCGGCGATAGCGCTTATGATCTGGCAAGGCTGATTTATGAATTCCCTGACAAGGTTTACGAGGCGGCAGAAAAATACGAACCCTCCATCGTCACCAGGCAAATCGTGGACATCGCACAGAGCTTCAACCGATTCTACCACAACGAGCACATTCTTGTAGAAGATGAGGAAGAGAAGAAGGCAAAGCTGTTGCTGACCTATGCGGCGAAGCATACCATTAAAAACGGATTGCTGCTCCTGGGCATCGAAGTGCCGGAAAGGATGTAGTCTATGCGATACGAAGGAAGTGTATATCGGCCCCCCAGCGAGGCCAACAGCCTGATTCTGCAGGTGACGATCGGTTGCGCTCATAATCTATGCACATTTTGTGGAATGTACAAGGGCGAGCAGTTTCGCATACGCCCCCTTGTAGATATCATCGAAGATCTGAAGTGGGCCAGAGCGCATTATTCCTATATCGAAAAGGTATTCCTTGCCGATGGAGACGCCTTGGTGTTGCCCAACAAGACATTGGTGGAGATTTTAGATACGATTCACGAGCTCTTCTCGGAATGCACCAAAATCAGCATCTACGGCTCTCCTCAGGACGTGTTGAGAAAGACGCCCGATGAGCTTGCAGAACTGCGGGATAAAGGCATTAAAATCATCTATATCGGCGGAGAGTCGGGAAGCGACAAGGTGTTGAAACAGATAAAAAAGGGTGCCACTGCCGCAGAATTGATAGAAGCTGTGCGCAAAATTGAAGACGCGGGAATTCAGGCTTCGGTTACCTTTATATCAGGTATTGGTGGTAGACAGGATTGGAAAGAACACGCCATTGAGACGGGAAAGGTGATCAGCCGGATGTCTCCCTCCTATGTGGGCTTGCTGACCCTGATGGTAGAAGCAGGAACCGAATTGTACGATGATATTCAATCCGGACGTTTTAAGCTTCTATCGGCAATGGAAGTGATGGAGGAGACCCGGCTGCTACTGGAAAACATTAATCTGGAGGAAAGGTGCGTCTTTCGCAGCAACCATGCATCCAATTACCTATCTCTCAGGGGGGACCTGCCCCGGGATAAGGATGCCATGCTGAGACAGATTGATAAGGCGATGGAAAATACTTCGATGCTCAAGGATGAGCGGTTCCGATTGCTATAGGAGATATTGATGAAAGTATTGTTGACGACTCTAAACTCGAAATACATCCACTCCAACCTGGCTTTGAAGTACTTATATGCCGTCAGTGCAGAGGCGGGACACAATATGGAACTGCGGGAGTTTACCGTCAACAATCCGGATGATTACATATACGGAGAGCTGCTTCGCAACGATTACGATTTGATTTGTTTCTCCTGTTATGTCTGGAACATAGAAAAAACCCTTTATCTGGTAGAGAATGTGAAGAAAGCCATGCCGGAAGTCAAAGTGTTGCTGGGTGGACCTGAAGTCACTTGGCGTGCTCCGGACATCATGAAGAAGAACAGGGGCGTTGATTTTGTTTTGACAGGGGAAGGGGAAGAGAATTTCCCCAAGTTCTTGAACGCGTTGAAAGAAGGAGACGTTCCCTTAAATTTCCTAGGGGTGAACGGCTTGCTCTATCGTCAAGAGGGCAAGATCTACGTAAATCCCGCCCCTGCGCCTGTGGATTTTACTGCGGTACCATTTCCTTTTCGCAGCCTTGTGGGGGAAGCGGATAAAATCATGTATTATGAGTCCGCGAGAGGCTGTCCCTTTGCATGCAGCTACTGCGTGTCTGCCATTGAAAGGGGGATTCGCCCCCTGCCTATTGACAGAGTAAAAGCAGATCTCAGCTACTTTATTTACAAAGGTGTAAAGCAGGTTAAGTTTGTAGATCGAACCTTCAACTATGACGATGCCCGCTGCATGGAGATTCTTCGTTACCTGATGGAAACGGATAACGGGGTTACGAACTATCATTTTGAACTCTGCGGAGACATTATCCACCCGGAGCTGCTGAATTTGTTGGAGAAGGCGAGACCGGGGCTTTTCCAATTTGAAATCGGCGTGCAGAGCACAAACGAGACAACCTTAACTGCCATCAACCGCCGGTGTGATTTCTCTAAGCTCTCAGCCAATGTGGAGCGCATTATGAACATGGGAAATATCCATCTGCACCTGGACCTGATCGCCGGACTGCCCTATGAAGATTATGAAAGATTTGCCAACTCCTTTAACGAAGTTTACAGCCTGAAGCCCCATATGCTCCAGCTGGGCTTTTTAAAGCTCCTGCCGGGCACACCCATTCGCGAACAGGTGGAGGAATACTCCTATCAGTTCCGCACGAAGGCGCCTTACGAAGTGATCTCCAATAAATTCCTGTCAGCAGTCGAGCTGGCGAGATTAAAGATGGTGGAACATATCTTCGATTTATATTATAATAGGGGAGGCTTTGAAGGATCTCTGGGATACCTTGCTGATGAGCGGCACTCCCGTCCCTTTGCCTTTTATGAGGAGTTCGCAACCTTCTATTACCTGAAAGGATTTCAGCACAGGTCTCACAACAAAGAGGATCTTTACCGTATTTTGTTTTTATACGGATACTGGAAGGACAGGTCAGAGCCGGGAACGGCCAATCGATTGAAAGAACTGTTGACGGAGGACATGGCTCGGAGCCTGAATCCGGAAGCGATAAAGAAATTTATGAAAACAGGATGGGATGTAACAGTATGAGCAATAGTAAACGCAGACGTTTGGACAGCCCCCAGGTACAGACATTGGATGAACCCGAAGTCAATGAAGCGGAAGTTGATGAAGAAACAGTGATGGTTGAAACCACGAAAGACTATGCTCCTGCCCTGGAAGGTGATGAACCTGTCAATGTTAAGAGCAAGATGTCTCCTGTAGCGCCGGTGTTGCCCCCCTTTGAATCCAGAAGGGACAGGGTGGGGAGATACTTCAAGAAATATCTCAATAACTTTGTATTTGATGAATTTGCACCTTCCTATCTGGCACAAATGGAAGGAATGGAATTCATGAAAAAGGTCCCGATTCCACTGAGAAAAGAGGATTATGAGGTATTTAAAGGTGGAGAGGGTGTAAAAGCGCACATCATTGCGGAAAACATGGCCTGGGTCATGGGCATAGATCCTAAATTCAAATACACGTCTCAGTACGTGGCGTTTATGAACAAGCTGTTCAATTACAAACTGGCGGAAGGCTTTTTGAAACAAGGCAGGAACGCCGCAGAGAGAGAGGATTTTGATAACGCTATCATCCATTTCCGCGCCTCTCTCATATTAAAACCGGATAGCATTCACACCATGTACAGCTATGCCAGAGTGTGCAGAGAGTTCTACATGAGAGGTGATGACAATAAAAAAGTAGGCCGTTTTAAAGCGGAATCCATGGAATATTTCGAGCTGCTGACGCAGGTTCATCCCCGTTTCCCTCAGGCATATTACTACTTGGGTTACGACTATTTGAACCTGGGGCTTTATCAGAAAGCAGCCTTCGTGTGGCAGGAGTTTATAAAGCGCAGTAACAATCCCAAAGATAGGAAGGAAATCAAGAAACGCTTGAACCAGCTGCAGCAGCCGCTGACCATAGAAAGAGGATATAACGCCGTTTTGGCAGGCAGGTGGCTCGAAGGGATCGAGACCCTGGAACCCTTCTTGGAAACGAATTTCAAAGACTGGTGGCCCTTGCATTATTATCTGGGAGTTGCCTACGCAAGGACCGGAAGCGAAGGGAAAGCGGTGGCTAGCTTTAAAAGGGTGTTGGGATTCAACGGCTCCCATGTTGAGAGCATGAACGAGCTGGCGGACCTCTACGCTAAGAGCAAGGATAAGGAGAACGAAAAAAAATACAGAGAGAAAGCAGAATTGATCCTTTCACGGATAGCTAAGGATCAAAAATCGGAAAAAGAGGACTGATATGAATCAAAAGATGAAGAATAAACAGATAATGACCGGAAACGAAGCCATTGCAAGAGGCGCTTATGAGGCCGGGCTGGTGTTCGCTTCCGCTTACCCCGGCACTCCCAGCACGGAGATACTGGAAAACCTGGCCAAATATAAAGATGAATTGTATTGTGAATGGGCACCCAATGAGAAAGTGGCATTGGAGGCTACCATCGGTGCATCCATTGCCGGTGTCAGATCATTGGCGGCCATGAAGCATGTGGGCGTAAATGTGGCGGCGGATCCGCTGTTCACCTTTGCCTATACCGGTGTTACCGGGGGCTGTGTGCTGGTTTCCGCGGACGATCCGGGGATGCACAGTTCACAGAACGAGCAGGACAACCGAAATTACGCTACAGCAGCAAGAGTATTGATGTTGGAACCTTCCGACAGCAGCGAGGCAAAGGAATTCACGAAGTTGGCATTTGAGCTTTCCGAAGAGTTTGACACGCCGGTTATGCTACGGGTAACCACCCGAATCTGCCACAGCAAGAGCCTGGTAGAGCTTTCCGAGAGAGAGGAAAGGGAACCTATTGCATATGAAAGGAACATTGCCAAATATGTGGCAACTCCTGCCAACGGAAAAAAGCTCCGTGTGAGCCTGGTGGACCGACTGAAGGCCATGGAGGACTATTCAAATCGTGCAGATATCAATCAAACGGAATACAAGAGCAGCGAAGTAGGCGTGATCTGTGCCGGCGTTGCTTACCAATATGCAAAGGAAGTTTTCGGAGAGGATGCGTCTTATCTCAAACTGGGAATGACCTATCCCATGCCGATGGAGCTCGTAAAGGAGTTCGCCGGGAAAGTGAAGACCCTCTACGTGATCGAAGAGATGGATCCTTATATGGAGAACCAGCTTAAGGCAGCCGGTATCGCCTGCATCGGAAAAGAGCTCATACCGGAGTACGATGAGCTGAATCCGGACATCGTCCGCAGTGCAATTTTCGGAACAGAGAGAGAAATCTTCCAGTCGGAGACCCAGGCTGTTATGAGACCGCCTACGCTCTGTGCGGGCTGCCCTCACAGGGGCTTCTTCTACGCGCTAAAGAACAAGAAAAACGTCATGGTAACCGGAGACATCGGTTGTTACACACTGGGCTCAGCGCCTCCGCTTTCTACTATGGACACCTGCTTCTGCATGGGTGGAAGTATCAGTGCCGGCCACGGTGCAGCGGTGGCTTTCCGCCAGACGGGAAGGGACATGAAAACAGTGGCCGTAATCGGCGACTCAACCTTTTTCCACTCGGGCATCACCAGCCTCATGGATGTGGTATACAATAAGGGCAATTGCGTTACCGTCATTTTAGATAACAGAACCACCGGAATGACCGGACATCAGGAGAACCCGGGAACCGGACAGACTCTTATGGGAGAACCTGCTGTGGAGGCGGATATTCCATTGCTGTGCAAAGCCATTGGCATCAAGGACGAAAACATCTATCTGATCAATCCGTTGGATCTCAGAGAAACCCATAAAGCACTGAACCAGGCACTGGCAAAGGATGAACCTACCGTGATTATCGCTGCCTGGCCCTGTGCCATCAAGAAATTCAGCGAGGGAGACAAGGCTCGTTTCGATCTATCGCCGAAGAAATGCGTCATCGATCAGGAAAAATGCAAGCGATGCAAGGCTTGCGTCAGGACGGGATGCCCCGCTATATTATCCGGGGAGCGGATCCTGATTCAACCGGAGTCCTGTACCGGCTGTAGCGTGTGCAAGCAGGCTTGTCCCTTTGAGGCTATTTCCCTTGTTGATGAACCGGTTCGGAGGTAGATTATGAGCAATGTAAAGAATATATTATTGGTAGGGGTGGGTGGTCAAGGCACCATCCTTGCCAGCAAAATTTTATCGGAAGGGCTGATGGAAGCCGGATACGATGTGAAGATGTCGGAGATTCACGGCATGTCCCAAAGGGGAGGTAATGTGAGCACCCAGGTCCGGTTTGGTGAGAAAGTGTTTTCGCCTATTATCGGAAAAGGAGAGGCCGACCTCATCGTTGCCTTTGAGAAGATGGAAGCCCTGCGCTGGATCGAATATCTGAAGCCGAATGGAAAGATGGTGATCAACGATGCGGAAATTCCTTCTGCTCCAATTCAGATGGGGTTGGCAGCCTATCCGGAAGGCAT
>CAYLVS010000002.1:0-2747 GCA_964387185.1 uncultured Oscillospiraceae bacterium
TCTCCATAAGTATTGTTCACGCGTATGGCGATATCTCTGGTCAGCTCAATGTGCTGCTTCTGGTCATTTCCGACGGGAACGATGTCTGCGTCATATAAAAGAATATCCGCTGCCATGAGAATCGGATAGGTGAACAGGCCTGTGGGCGCGGATTCCTTTTCCTTGCTCTTTTGCTTGAACTGGGTCATCCGGGAAAGCTCACCGGTATAGGAATTGCACATGAGAATCCAGGCAAGTTCTGCATGCCCGGAAACGTCAGACTGCACGAATACGATGGATTTTTCCGGGTTTAAACCAACCGCCAAATATAGAGCCGCCACATCCAGTATGTGCTGTTTTAATTCCTTAGGATCCTGAGGAACGGTAATGGAATGCAAATCGACTATACAGTAAATGCAGTCATTGTCATCCTGAAGCTCTACAAACTGCTTCAATGCTCCTAAATAATTACCGATGTGGATATTGCCTGTGGGCTGTACGCCGGAAAAAACTCGACTCATGCTGTCCTCCAAATGTCATTTATCTATGGTATTCCTCTTTAAATTTATCTCTAAGCTTCTTTTCCAGACGGGATACGGTCATCTGCGAAACTCCTATTTCATCCGCAATCTGCTGTTGCGTCTTATCGTCGAAAAAGCGCATCCGAAAAACCTTCTTCTCCTGGTCGTTGAGCTTGTTCATAACGGTCTTCACAACTTCTCCGTTTTCGAAGTTCACATAGCCGGTTTCCTCTTTGGCCGTATACCGCTCGAAGACCGATGACTCACCTTCGTTGCCACCATCCTCAAAGGTCTGCTGGAGCGAAAAAGTCCCATAGGCTTGTCCGCTTTCCATAGCTTCCAGGATTTCTTCATCTGAAAATCCCAGATATTCAGCAATCTCCGACACCTTGGGGGCTCTCCCCAGCTGTTGGCTGAGAACATCCTTTGCCACAGGCAATTTAGCGGAAATCTCTTTCCACTTTCGCGGGACTTTTACAGCCCAGCTTTTATCCCGAAAATATCGCTTGATTTCCCCTATAATGGTTGGCGTGGCAAAGCTGGTAAACTCAAAGCCCTTTGTGTGGTCGAACCGTTCAACAGCAAAAACCAAAGCCATGGATCCGATTTGGTACAAATCGTCGTAATCCACGCCCTTGTTTATATATTTTTTTGCCAGAATATCAACCATATAAAGGTATCTCTCAACCAGTTGGTTCCTTATTTCCAAATCCTTAGTACGGCTGTATTCTTCAAAAAGTTTATTGGTGTTGTTTCTCTCTTCCGAGGTCATAGACTAACACCTTTCTCTGCATCATCTCGTGTATTTTACCATCTGTATTCTTGTGCCTATCCCGACTTCTGTGAATATATCGACTTCATCCATCAATGCTTTAATGATATAAATCCCCAAGCCTCCCTCTTTTGGGCACTCTAAACAGGGCTCCGAATACGTCTCCGGATCATAACCCCCCGCCGTATCAACAACGGAAACTACCAACCGGTCTTTCGAAAGCTCACAATACACTTCATACACAGCACCACCGGTGCTCCTGTGGCACACGGCATTGGTGCAGGCTTCCGATACTGCAACTTTGATATCCTCGATAGCCTCCACATCAAAACCGAGGGAATTGGCCAAACTGGATATCGCCATTCGAATGGTTCCGACGTACTGGGGTTTGCCCGGGACCGAAAATTTTACCATATCAGTCATGGTATGTTCTCTCCTTACCTTATTCACAGAGTTCGGGACACAACAATCTGTCGAGATTGGTAATACGCAGAAGTTTCTTAATGTTGTCCCTTGGATTTTGAAGGATGATGTCGTTTCCGCCTTCCTTCATCCGACCGTAGGCACCGATGATGACTCCCAGTCCGGTGCTGTCCATGTAGTTCAGCTGGTCAAAATGAAGTACAACATTGGCCTTTGCTTCCCGGTACGCTTCATCCAGCGCCGTTCGAAGCACGGGTGCTGTGGAAATATCCACATCTCCTTTTGGTGTAATGTTCCAACGTCCTTTTTCTTGATCGAAACTCCTTTGTATCTGTAGCGTCATGTCAATGTCCTCCTAAAAACTATACCCTGACTGACTGTTCCTAAACAAGAGCAGCCCTGCTCCTATTCTACATCAATCTTTATCTGTTCGCTATTTTCTTCCGGAGCATCCGCTTCATCGGTCTCTTCAAGAAGTTCCTCTTGCTCGTCTTCCCGTACCACTCTTGCAAGTGCAATGATGTTGCTTTCCTCTGCTACTCTCATAATCTTCACGCCTTGCGTAGCTCTGCCCAGTTTGGAGACTTCATCTGCCCGTATCCGAATGATAATGCCATCCGAGTTGATAAGCAAAATCTCATCCTGTTCGTTGACTACCATAGCGCCGATCAGGGCGCCTGTCTTGTCAAACTTGCTCTTGTTATAGGTCAAAAGCCCTTTTCCGCCTCTGGCCTGAACCTTATATTCCTTAACGGCGGTACGCTTACCGTAACCGGCCTGGGTGACAACCAACAGCTCTTCATCCTTCTCCGCCAGCTCCATGGCTACCACTTCATCGTCCTTGTCAAGGGTAATGGCTCGAACGCCTCCTGCCAATCTGCCCATGGGTCTCACATCGTCCTCGCTGAAGCAGATGCATTTGCCGTTCTTAGTAACGATAATGACATTGCTGGTGCCGGTGGTTTCCTTGATGCCAATCAGCTCATCCCCATCCTTTAGCTTAATGGCTATAAGGCCTGTCTTGCGGTTGGTATCAAACTGTGAAATGTCTG
>CAYLVS010000002.1:2847-27754 GCA_964387185.1 uncultured Oscillospiraceae bacterium
TGCTTGGCATCGTTGTAGCTTTCACGGATCAGCTTGATGATGGCGTCGATATTGTCCAGCGCAATGCGCAATCCCTCTAATATGTGGGCTCTGGCCTCCGCCTTACGGAGTTCAAACTGTGTTCTGCGGGTAACCACATCCTTCTGATGCAGCAGATATTGCTCCAGCATCTCCCATAGGGTCAGGATCCTGGGCTGACCGTCTACCAGGGCCAGCATAATCATGCTGAAGGTCTCCTGTAACTGGGTATGCTTATAAAGCCGGTTTAAGGTGATCTGCGGGTTCGCATCTCTCTTCAGTTCGATGACGATGCGGGTCCCGTTCCGGTTAGACTCATCCCGGATATCGGAGATTCCGTCCAGCTTCTTATCTTTGACCAGTTCGGCAATCTTTTCGATGACCCTGGCTTTGTTTACCTGATAGGGGATTTCAGAAACGACGATCTGCTGTCTGCCCTTATTTGTCTCCTCGATCTCTGTTTTGGAGCGAACCTTAACACGGCCCTGCCCGGTGCGATATGCCTGCTTGGCGCTACTTTTGCCCATAATAATGGCGCCGGTGGGAAAGTCCGGCCCTTTGACGATCTTGAGAAGGTCGTTGATATCCGCATCTTCGTGGTCGATCATATACACCGACGCGTCGATGATTTCCCCCAAGTTGTGAGGGGGAATAGATGTGGCCATACCCACCGCAATACCATTGCTACCGTTGACTAATAGATTGGGAAAACGTGAAGGCAATACGACGGGTTCCTTTTCCTCTCCGTCAAAGTTCAGCGTAAAATCTACCGTTTCCTTGTCGATGTCACGCAACATTTCTAGAGCAAGAGGTGTCATCCTGGCCTCGGTGTACCGCATGGCGGCCGCTCCGTCTCCGTCTACGGAGCCAAAGTTTCCATGGCCGTCTACCAGCATATAGCGGATGGAGAAGTCCTGTGCAAGACGCACCATAGCGTAGTAAACGGAACTGTCGCCGTGGGGATGGTATTTACCCAAGACTTCACCGACGATGCGCGCAGATTTCTTATGGGGCTTGTCCGGCATTAATCCCAACCCGTACATACCGTAGAGGATCCTTCTGTGTACCGGTTTCAAGCCGTCCCTGACATCGGGAAGAGCCCGCCCTACAATAACACTCATAGCGTAATCGATGTAGGAGGTCTTCATCTCGTCATGGATCTCTGTCTGTATTAATTTAGAGTCTTCTAAAAAACTTGTCATGCCTGTCTCCTTCTGATCGATTTATGTTATACGTCTAAGTTCTTCACTAATCTCGCGTTCTCCTCAATAAACTTCTTACGGGGAGGAACCTTGTCTCCCATGAGTACAGTAAATATTTCATCAGCTTGTGCCATATCCTCAATGGTAACTTGAATGAGCGTACGCTTGTTGAAGTCCATAGTCGTGTCCCACAGCTGCTCCGCGTCCATCTCACCAAGACCCTTATAGCGTTGGGGCGGCTTGATTCCTTGTCGTCCGATCTCGTTGAGGAGCTTTTCCTGCTCTCTCTCCGAATAGGTGTAGTACACTTCCTTACCCTTCATCGTTCGATAGAGAGGCGGCTGCGCAATATATACATATCCGCCTTCTATAAGGGGCTTCATATAGCGATAGAAGAAGGTGAGCAACAGCGTCCGTATGTGAGCTCCATCCACGTCTGCGTCGGTCATAATAATAATTTTATGGTAGCGGAGCTTGTCTGCGTTAAAATCCTCTCCGATGTTACAGCCAAAGGCCGTAATCATATTCTTGATTTCTTCAGAATTCAAAATTCTGTCTAATCGGGCCTTCTCCACATTGAGAATCTTTCCCCGTAGAGGAAGAATCGCTTGTCTTTTCCTGTCCCGACCCATCTTAGCAGATCCTCCGGCGGAATCTCCTTCCACCAGGAAGATCTCAGAAAGAGCCGGATCTTTTTCGGAACAATCCGCTAGTTTCCCGGGCAGGGCGATGCTATCCAGCACTCCCTTTCTCCTGGTGAGATCTCTTGCCTTTCTCGCGGCTTCTCTCGCCCGGGATGCCCGGAGACATTTGTCGATGATAACTCTGGCCTGCTGGGGGTTTTCTTCAAGAAAAGCCAAAAGGTTTTCATTGGTAGTTGTTTCTACAAAACCGCGCATCTCGCTGTTTCCCAGTTTTGTCTTTGTCTGCCCTTCAAACTGAGGGTTTTCGTGCTTTACAGATACGATAGCTGTAAGCCCTTCCCTTACATCCTCACCGGAAAGGCTGTCTTCATTGTCCTTAATGAACTTGTTTCGCCTTGCATAGTCGTTGAACACCCTTGTGAGAGCGGCTTTGAGCCCAATCATGTGGGTGCCTCCCTCTGTGGTGTTGATATTGTTGGCATAAGACAGAATCAACTCATTGTAGCGATCCGTATACTGCATTGCGATTTCTACTTCCATCCCATTTTTGGTGGATTCAAAATAGATGACATCCGGATGGATTACCTCTTTGTTCTTGTTCATGTACTTGACAAATTCTTTGATACCGCCCTCGTAATGGAAGAGCTCTTTTTTCTTCTGCCCTTCTCTCTCGTCCTTGAGCTGGATCTTGATTCCTTTATTGAGGAAGGCCATCTCCCGGAGCCGGTGCTCCAGCGTATCAAAGCTGAACTCCACCTCGTCGAAAATCTCGGGATCGGGTTTAAACATAGTTTTGGAACCGGTTTTTCTTCCGCTTTCTCCGATAATTTCCATAGGCGTAATGGTCTTACCCTTGGAGTAGACCTGCTTGTAGATATTGCCGTTCCTCTTTATTTCCACTTCCATTATCTCGGAAAGAGCGTTCACTACCGATGCACCCACGCCGTGGAGCCCGCCGGAAACCTTGTATCCGCCGCCGCCGAATTTTCCGCCTGCGTGGAGTACTGTGTGTATCACTTCCACAGCAGGAATCTTCAGCTTGGGGTGAAGATCCACAGGCATTCCTCTTCCGTCATCCTCGACTACTATGGAGCCGTCTGCTTGTATGGTAATGTTGATATTTTTGCAGAAACCGGCGATGGCTTCATCTATACTGTTATCTACCACCTCATAGACCAAATGATGCAAACCCTTCGGTCCGGTAGTACCGATATACATGCCCGGTCTTTTTCGAACGGGATCCAATCCTTCCAATACTTGTATCTGTTCGGCATTGTACTGTTGCTGCTTTACATTTGCTGCCGCCATTTGTCATCCTCCTGTTTTCGCTTCTCTTTTTCCTTTTTGTATGACTATTTATTATACCTCAAACCTTGTCTTTTTTCAATTATTTTCAAACAAGGGTTATAAAACTTGGGTGATATCTTTTTACAACCCTTGTTTGGATGATTTGAGGGCTTTCAGACAGTAATTATCTTTGTACATATATCTTCTTTGTGGACAATGTTTTTCCACAGGCTGTGGGTAAGAGGCAAAAGTGCAAAAAAAATTGATTTTGCTTTAGTACTTGCCTGTGGATAACTTTTTCTGTATGATTATACCACGAGTACACCAGAATCCTAAAAGAATGAAAAGGAACCGTTATGAACAACCTGGAACAGTCCTGGAACAAAACTTTAGAATTTTTAAGACCTGAGATGACAGCTGTCAGTTTTGACACTTGGATCGAACCTCTTACTCCACTCCGCATAGATGATGAACAAGGCTGTCTTTTTTTAGGCCTCGGAGGCGGAATCGGAAAAAATATATTAGAGGACCGCTATTGCAACATCATCGAATCTGCAATTAAGCATGCTTTTGGTATCAAACTTAAGGCTGTTTTTATGGACCCGGAAGAAATGCAACAGGAGGAAAAGGAGAAGGCAAACACCTTGACCCATACCTTTACAGATGAACTTTACCTGAATCCAAAGTACGTCTTCGGAACTTTCGTTGTGGGAAAAAACAGTCAATTTGCACACGCTGCTTCGTTGGCAGTAGCAGAAATGCCTCTTTCTTCCCAATACAATCCACTATTTGTGTATGGAGGCGCAGGGCTTGGAAAGACTCATCTCATGCATGCCATAGGCCACCATATTGTCCGCAATACACCGAGGTTGAAGGTTCTTTACGTCTCGTCAGAGATGTTTACCAATGAATTCATTAAATCCATCCGGGACAATGATACCGCCGGCTTTCGCAATAAGTACAGAAATATCGACGTTCTGCTGATCGACGACATCCAATTCCTTGAAAAAAAGGAGAGGGTTCAGGAAGAAATCTTCCACACCTTTAATACCCTCTACGATGCCAACAAGAGGATCATTCTTTCCAGCGACCGGCCCCCGAAGGCTATCGCTACTCTAGAGGAGAGGCTTCGGTCACGCTTTGAGTGGGGCTTAATTGCAGATATACAACCTCCCGATTTTGAAACCCGGGTTGCTATTTTGTGTAAAAAGGCTGAATTAGAGGAGATTCCCGTAAGCGAAGAGTTTATGGAAGTGATCAAGGTCATTGCGGAAAAAATACAAAACAACGTCCGGGAGTTGGAAGGCGCTTTTATTAGAGTGGTTGCTTATTCTTCCCTGGTTGGGCAACCCATTAACAAAGAGCTGGCAAAAGAAGTGTTGAAGGACGTTTTTTCTACCAGCGACAAATTATTAACCCCGGATCTTATCAAAAAACATGTTTGTCGCCACTTTAATATTAAGATTTCTGATATGGAATCAGCGAAGCGTTCAAGAAACCTAGCGTTTCCAAGGCAGATTGCCATGTACATATGCAGGGATCTCACCTCCCTCTCCCTTCCTAAAATAGGAGAGGCTTTCGGCAACCGGGACCATACCACCGTTTTGCACGCCTGTGATAAAATAAATAATGAAATGCGTTCCAACGATGTTTTTAAAGAGGTTGTTCTCTCCCTTGAGGACGCCATAAGAAATGATTAATGCACAGACATGATGCACTACTTTTTCCACTTTTCCACAAGGGTTAAAGAATTTCTAGCGTTGAAATTTCGTTATCCACAGAAGTTATCCACAAATCCACAGGCCCTACTACTACTTCTACTAAGAAAAGATATAAAAAGAAGGAGGCTCCTACCATGAAAATATCCTGCAACCAACTGACTTTATCGAAAGCCCTCAATACAGTATCGAAAGCCGTATCCTCCAGAACAACGATTCCTATCTTGAAAGGGATTTTGCTGGAAGCCTCATCAGACGGCAATTTAAAATTAGCTGCCTCGGACCTGGATCTGAGTATAGAAAAATCCATCCCTGTTTCTGTATGGGAAGAGGGTTCTATCGTGGTAGCGGCAAAGCTCTTTATTGACATTGTAAAAAAGCTACCAAATGAGGAGATAGAAATTACAGAAGACGAAGGCAAGGTTACGATAAAATGTCTTGCTTCGGAATTCACCATAGTGGGGCAGACGGCTGACGAATTCCCTAGCATAGGGATTATTAAAGAGGATAATAGCATCCGAATAGAAAAGGAGCTTCTGAAGGATATGATTAAGAAGACTTCTTTTGCAGCGAGCATAGAAGAAGCAAAGGGAATCATCATAGGTGTTCTTCTTGAGATGGATGAAAAAGGAATGGCAATGGTTGCGCTCGACGGTTTCCGCATGGCCGTTACAAGGGAGAAGATGGAGACAGAGGAAAAAATAAAAATAATCATTGCAGCAAGGATATTAAACGAAATAAACAAGATATTCAGTGAAGAAGAAGGCAGCAAAGAAGTAGACATGATCATCGATGAAAAGAAAGCAGTCTTTTTGATAGAAGGAGCCCGTATCGTTCTTCGTATCATGGAAGGAGAGTTTGTAAAATATAAAGACATCCTGCCGAAAGAACATCAATGCAAGCTGAAGGTAAACCGCAGCGAGATGATAGATTGCCTGGAAAGAGCTTCATTGCTGGCGAAAGAAGGTCGCAATAATCTCATCAAATTCTCTATCATCAGGGATAAAGTAATCATAACTTCCCGATCGGAAGAGGGAAATGTGAAAGAAGAGGTCTTTGTAGAAAAAGAAGGGACCGATCTAGAAATTGGTTTTAATGCGAAATATATTCTTGATGTTATGAAAGTCATTTCCGATGAAGAGGTTGTAATGGAGTTCAACACCAGTGTCAGTCCGTGCCTTGTCAAACCTATAGAAGGGGAAGGGTTTGAGTATTTGATCTTACCGGTGAGGATATCCACCAAAACCTTTTAGGGAATACAGACGGAGTAATATATGTATTTTACCGAAATAAAGCTGAGGAATTTCAGAAATTATAAGGAACAAACCGTTTCCTTTCATCCAAAAGTGAATATTATAGTGGGAAATAATGCCCAGGGAAAAACGAACCTTCTTGAAAGCCTATATATAATGAGTCTCGGTAAATCCTTTCGAACAAACAAGGATGCGGAGATGATTGGTTTTGAAGAAGGTTTTTGTAGTGCCAAGAGCACTTATATGAAAGAGGGAAGAGAAAGAAGCCTAGAAATTATACTGTCACGGGTTGGAAAGAGCATTATTATAGATGGGTGCAAGGCAAAAAAGAGCAGCGAACTGCTTGATAAAACCTACATTGTTGCCTTTACGCCGGAAGATATGAAAATAGTCAAAGATGAGCCGGAAAGAAGGAGGAAGTTCATTGACCGGGAGCTCTGCCAGCTGAAACCTGTTTATTATAAGAATCTTGCCAGATATAAGAAAGTGCTGATGCAGCGGAATTCCCTTTTGAAGGAAGGAACCTGCAACGAAGAGCTGATGGAGACCTGGGAGAAGAGTCTTGCTGAGTACGGGAGCAGAATCATCATAGAGAGAATGCACTTCGTGGATAAAATAAAGGTAGTGAGCAAAGAAATTCACAGAAGCATTACCGATGGAAAAGAAGAATTGGATCTTTTCTTTGAAGCATCCATTCCTTTTATGGAAAATAGAGAAGATCTGCAGCGTGCTTTCATGGAAATACTAAGAAAAGAGAGAAAAAGAGATATCTACAGAGGAAGTACCGGAAGCGGGCCCCATAAGGACGACCTGAAAATAACCATCGACGGCGTTGATGTCCGAAGTTATGGTTCCCAGGGACAGCAGAGGACAGCGGCACTTTCTTTGAAATTATCGGAAATTCATATTATCCGGGAGGAGAAAAAAGAGGCTCCGGTGTTGCTGTTGGACGATGTCCTTTCTGAATTGGATGAGAAGAGGCAAAAATTTCTATTGATGAATCTTTCTGACGTCCAGCTATTTATAACAACGGCTGAAATGAAAGGAAACCTGTTGAGCAACCTGCCGGAGAAGAGCGTATTCAAGGTGGAAGAGGGAAATGCAAGCAGCTGTTGCGACGAGATATTGGAGGAAAAAAGGTTTGACAATAATAGCATCTAAATGTATAATCAACAGGCAATTGTATAAGAAGAGCGGTGAAATTTAGCCACTCTCACAAAAAAGCAGAAAAAAACCAAGAGGAGGTGAAAGCAGCATGAAACGCACATATCAGCCAAAGAGAAAACAAAGAAGCAGAGAACATGGCTTTCGCAAGAGAATGAGCACGAAGAACGGCAGAAATGTATTGAAGAGAAGAAGATTGAGAGGAAGAAAATCGCTTTCAGCTTAGAGGCCGTGAATACGGTCTCGTTTCATTCTCCAAAGGAGAAGGCATGTTAAAACCTGAGGTGCTGCGAAACAAGAAGGATTTCTCCTCGCTTTACAACAAAGGAAAGTCTGCAGGAGAAAGATGTTTGGTGCTGATTTACAGGAAAAACGGCCTTTCTTATAACAGAATGGCCTTTTTAGCGAGTAAAAAAGTAGGAGGCAGCGTTCAGAGAAATCGAGCGAGGCGATTGCTAAAGGAATCCTTTCGAACACTAGATTGTTCTGTGAAGTCCGGTTATGATTTGCTCTTTATAGCGAGAAAGAGCATTATTCGGTTTAAATGTGCGGATGTGCAGAAATCCATGGAGGCCGCACTGAGAAAGACAAACCTTACCATGAACAAAGTGTAAGGTTTATGAATGTCGGGTGAAAGGGATTGAAGAGAATCATAATACTCCTGGTTAGGGGATATCAGAAATTAATTTCACCACTTTTTCCTAAAACCTGCCGATTTTATCCCAGTTGCTCCGCTTATTTTATACAGTCAGTGGAAAAGTACGGAGCATTGAAGGGCAGTTATGTCGGAATTAAGAGAATTTTGAAATGCCATCCTTTCCATCCGGGGGGATATGATCCTTTAAAATGAACGGGAGGATATTGAATGACCACATATGAAAAAGTTATGTCTATTATTGCAGAACCCATGGGTTGGCTATTATCGTTTCTGTATGACACGATAAACAACTACGGAATTGCGTTGATCGTCTTTACTCTGCTGATAAGGGCTGCTCTTTTGCCGCTCTATGCTTCTCAGATAAAGAGTTCGATGAAAATGAAGGAGTTCCAGCCGAAGATACAGGCGCTGCAAAAGAAGTATGTAAATGATAAAGAAACGCTGAACATAAAGATGATGGAGCTCTACAAGGAAGAAAAATTCAATCCTATGAGAGGGTGCCTTCCTATGTTGATCCAGATGCCCATTATTTTAGCGCTCTTTGTCTTACTTAGAAATCCGATGGCGTTCATTGATGAACCCCAGATGTTGATGGGTGTTCACGAAGCTTTCTTGTGGATCCCCGATCTTTCACAGCCAGACCCCTGGATTCTGCCTGTTTTGGCAGGCATTGCTACGTTTTTCTCTTTCTCAATGACCCAGGCTATGTCGGCGGGTTCGGATTTAGGCGGCGCGAATGCAATGATGAAGATGATGAAGTACTTTTTTCCCGTTATGATCGTATGGATGGGAAGATCCTTTCCCGCAGGACTTACTATGTATTGGTTTGTGGGTACCCTGGTCCAGATTGCTCAGACTGTCGGAATGAACAAATGGAAGGCGAAAAAGCAAGCTACAGCCAATGCGTGAGCGTGATACACGGAGGTATGAAATGGATTTTTCGGAAAAATGGGGCAAAGACGTTGAGGATGCCGTCAAATTGGCCCTTACTGATTTGAGACTGGAAAGAGACCAGGTAGAGGTCATCGTATTGGAAGAACCTACGAGAGGGTTCTTTGGACTGGGATCCAAGCTGGCTAAGGTGAGAGTGCAAAAGAAAGCGGCGGAGGCAGTTCCGGCGCCGATAAGGGAAAGACCTGCTGAAAAAAGAGAAAGGCCAACGGAAAGAAATAAGCCAAAAGGTCAAAACAAACAAGGCGGCACATCCGAAGCGCAGATAGAACAAATAGAGCAGAAAGACGACGACGTTTCACAAGAATTAAAAAGCGAAGGGCAGAAACAAAGACCCAGGAAGCAAAGAAACAAGCCGCAGAGCATAAGGGAAAAAGAGAGCTTTACGATTCGGGAAAGACCGGCAGATCTTCAGGAAGTGGATGATGCACCGGCGCTGGATTTCCTGAAGGATGTGACCCGTCGTATGGGACTTGATTTGCAAGTGAAAGCGTTTACCAATGAGAGTTGCCTGTATTTTGAAATTTCAGGAAAGGACTCGGGTACGATCATCGGCAAGAGAGGCCAAACTCTGGATTCGATACAATACCTGACGAGTCTGGTTGTCAATAAAGATAAGGAGAAGTATCAGCGTGTGGTCGTTGATGCGGAGAACTACCGGGAGAAAAGGGAGAAAACGCTGGAGCAGTTAGCGAACCGCCTGGCGGATAAGGTGCAAAAAAGCGGAAAGAGTGTACGCTTGGAACCGATGAATCCCTATGAGAGAAAGGTAATACATGCCACTCTCCAGAGGAATGGGGCGGTAACAACCAGAAGTGAAGGGGAAGAGCCATACAGAAGGGTTGTTATAGAACGTAAGTAAGCATCACAGAGCAGCCACAGGGACAAACCCCTTGGCTGCTTTTACGCTTTAATTCTAATTTTGGTGCGTGTCCGGTTAAGACTGAGACTGCCGGATATACTCCTCGGAAACCGACGGCATTTTGATGCGCCTAATCTAGTAGCGCATAAATGCCTCAATAGGTTCACGGTTTCTACGGAGTACACCCGGCAGTCTCAGTCTTAGCCGAACACGGAATTTAGTTTTTGTACTTAGGAGTAGATATGATGGAAGACACAATAGCTGCAATTGCGACTGCCTATGGAGAGGGTGGAATTGGGATTGTCAGAATCAGCGGCTCGAAAGCGAAGCAGATTTTGGACGAGCTCTTTGTACCTGGGCATTTGCAAAGCGCAGCGCATATCGTTAATAGACAATTAGTGTATGGGCACATCATAGATCCGGACATGAATACGGTGGTAGATGAGGTTATGGCGGTGTACATGAAAGAGCCTGCCACTTATACAAGAGAAGATGTTGTGGAGATTCAATGTCACGGCAGCACGGTTTCTTTGCGCAAGATTCTTTCCTTAGTTTTGGCGCGGGAAGCGAGGCTTGCAGAGCCCGGTGAATTTACAAAGAGAGCTTTCCTCAATGGGCGGATTGATCTTTCCCAGGCAGAGGCAGTTATCGATGTGGTTCGGGCAAAGACTGACAAGAGCTTTCAAACGGCAATGAATCAGTTGGAAGGAAGTCTGTCCCGAAGGGTTAGAGACCTTCGCAAGCAGCTCATGGATATCCTGGTGAAGCTGGCTGTGAATATCGATTATCCTGATGAGGATATCGAAGAACTCACCTATGATGAGTTAATAGATAGCCTAAAGTCAATAGGCGATAATGTACAAGAACTAGTAGCTTCAGCGGATACAGGGCGCATGATTCAAGAGGGAATACGGATAACCATCGTAGGGAGACCAAACGTTGGAAAGTCTTCGTTGCTCAATGCACTACTGAGAGAACAAAGAGCGATTGTGACCGAAATACCGGGAACGACAAGAGATACCATCGAAGAAGGCTTAAACCTGCAGGGCATCCCCGTTTACGTAACGGATACAGCGGGAATCCACTCCACGACTGATCCTATTGAGCAGATGGGGATTGAGAGAAGCAAGGCGGCCTTTGACAAGGCAGATCTGCTTGTCTTCATGGTGGACTGCAGCCGGGATCTTAGCGAGGAAGACCTGCAAATTGCTGAAGGGATTGGCGATCGCAAGGTTATTGTAATGTTGAACAAAATAGACTTAGGTAAGCAAGTGTCGCCGCAACATCTTGATGAAATGTTGCCCAATGCGAAGTTTGTGGATGCAGCAGTTATTGAAGAGAAGGGCATTCGTGAACTGGAAGAACTGATTGTGGATTTAGTCTACGGTGGAAAGGTTTTACAGGAGCAAAGTGATATCATCACAAACGCGAGGCACAAGGATCTGTTGGTGCGGGCAAGAAAAGATATTTATGACGGGATGATCATGGCCTGTCAATTTGAAGCTTTGGATTTCATTGAGGTGGATGTGCGACATGCCTGGGAGCTTCTGGGAGATATTATCGGCGAGACGGTCACGGAAGACATAATAGACACTGTTTTTCAGCGGTTTTGCCTCGGGAAATAGGAGACAGCTATGGGTTATCTCATGGGCGAATATGACATCATTGTAGTAGGAGCCGGCCATGCCGGCTGTGAAGCGGCGTTGGCCTCGGCGCGAATGGGGAAAAGTACTTTGATCCTGTCCATAAATTTAGAAGCCATAGCTATGTTGGCATGCAATCCTTCCATTGGAGGAAGCGGAAAAGGTCATTTGGTTCGCGAGATAGACGCTCTGGGAGGGCAAATGGGGCTGGCCATCGATGAGGCCTTCATTCAGAGCAAGATGCTCAACACGTCGAAAGGGCCTGCTGTCCACTCTTTGCGTGCCCAGGCGGATAAAGTGCTCTATCATCAAGCGATGAAGCGGGCTTTGGAGGAGCAGGAGGGCCTGGACCTGAGGCAAGGTGAAGTTGTTGAGTTGCTCATCGAGGATGATGAGGTTAAGGGTGTTCTGCTGAATACGGGAGCTCATTACAGCGCAAAAGCAGTCATTCTGGCAACAGGGACCTTTCTTGGCGGGCGGATCTTTATCGGCGAGTATAATTATATAAGCGGGCCGAACGGACTTTCCCCATCTCTTAGGCTAGCTGAGAATTTGAAGGAGCATGGCCTTGCAATGCGAAGGTTCAAGACCGGCACACCGGCCAGGGTGAAGGGCAGCACTTTGAATTATAATCTGATGGTGGAGCAACCGGGAGATGAAGAGATCGTTCCATTTTCCTTTATGAATGAGAAGTTGGAATGCGATCAGGTTTCCTGCTGGCTTACCTATACCAATGAGGAAACTCACGATATAATCCGCCGGAATTTCGGGCGTTCCGCTCTTTTCGGCGGTCAGATCGAAGGAGTAGGGCCCAGATACTGCCCTTCTATAGAGGACAAGGTGAATCGCTTTGCCGATAAGAAGAGGCATCAGCTTTTTATTGAACCGGAGGGGCTTACGACAGAGGAAATGTACGTGCAGGGCATGTCTTCCAGCCTGCCTGAAGATGTTCAGGAGGAGTTCTACAAATCCATACCCGGATTGGAGAATTTGAAGATCGTGAGACCGGCCTATGCCATGGAATACGACTGCATCGATCCACAGGAATTGCACTTGAACTTAGAGCATAAGAGAATTAACAATCTGTTCTGCGCCGGCCAGTTCAACGGAAGTTCCGGGTATGAGGAAGCTGCAGCCCAGGGGCTGATGGCGGGCATTAATGCGGTACGAAAGCTGGACAAGAAGGATTCTTTTGTGCTGGATCGATCGGAGGCTTATATCGGTGTGCTTGTTGACGACTTGATTACCAAGGGGACGAATGAACCCTATCGAATCATGACTTCACGGGCGGAATATCGCCTTGTTCTCCGTCAGGACAATGCCGAGCAACGCCTCACAGAGAGGGGCTACGATGTAGGGTCGGTATCGAGGGAACGTTATGAGGCGTTTTTGACGCGGAAGAATTCTGTTGAAGCCGAATTGAAGCGCCTGGAAAAGACGGTAGCCACTCCTTCTACAGCGAATGCTTTTCTTGAGTCTATCGGGAGCGCGTTACTACAGAGTGGTGTTTCATTGGCAGAGCTGTTGCGGCGCCCTGAGCTGACCTACGAGAGGTTGGCTGAACTCGATTCTGAGAGACGGCCACTTTCCCGGCATGTGATTACATCTGTTGAAGTGCAGATTAAATATGCGGGTTATATTACCAAGCAGCTGCAACAGATTGAAAGATTCCGAAAGCTGGAAAACAAGAAGATACCTTTGGGTTTGGATTATGAGAAGTTGGATGGGCTTCGGATCGAAGCAAGGCAGAAGTTGACGCAGCAACGGCCGCTATCTATAGGGCAGGCATCTCGAATATCAGGGGTTTCGCCTGCGGATATCAATGTACTGTTGATTCATTTGGAGAGGCAGAGACGTTCGCAATAGCCATGAGGGACATCTTTTTATCGAATACTGCACCTACAGGAGAACCGAAGAAAAGAGAGGAATCTTACCTACTTTCGGCCTGCAGTTTTAGTGGTGGGTTTATGTATACCGGGATGCAACCGCACCCTAGTACAAGGGATATATTTTTGGGTACGCACCAACAACCTACGCGGAAGGGTAAATGAATGGAAACTTTGAGATGCGCAATGAATGCTATGGGTATCGAGGATAGCTTGGAGAGGATGGATACTTTTTCGGTTTATCGAGACCTGGTGCTTGAATGGAACGAGAAAGTCAATCTGACGGCAATTAAGGATCCGGAGGAGTTTGAGGTGAAGCATTTTGTAGACTCGCTGTTGGCAAGCAACTATTCCGGATTTCAAAAGGCCGTAAATGCTATCGATATCGGCACCGGTGCGGGATTTCCGGGGCTTCCTCTAGCCATTTGCTTTCCGGAGAAGCAATTTGTGTTAGTGGATTCGCTCAACAAGCGGATTCGCATACTCAACGAAATTATTAAGAGTCTCGGTGTCAAAAACGCTGTTGCGATACACGGTAGGGCAGAGGATTTGGCAATGCAGGAAAAACACAGAGAGAGTTACGACATATGCCTCTCCCGCGCAGTCGCGGATCTGTCTGTTTTAGCGGAGTATTGCCTTCCTTTTGTGCGGGTGGGCGGATATTTTGGTGCCTACAAGGCAGAGGGTGTGGATGGTGAAATCGCTGCAAGCAAGAGAGCCCTTAAGACTTTAGGCGGTCGATTTGAGTCGGCCACGAAACTGACTCTGGAGGGAGTCGACATGAAGCACCAGATCCTCTGGATCGAAAAGGCAGCACAAACGCCGGTAAAATATCCAAGAAAAGCAGGGATTCCATCGAAAGAACCAATAAAATAGATTTTAATGACAGTATTTGTATTATGAAAAGTCTACACATAGGACATGCCTCCTGTAAAATAAAACAAAGGGGGTATTTTTATGTTGATGAGAAGCAAAAATAATCCTATGGAGATATCAATCAGCTCCATTGTGGCGAATCCAGGCCAACCAAGAAAAGTATTTCCCGACCAGGAATTGGACGAGCTGTGTAATTCCATCCGCGAGTTCGGAGTCATACAGCCTATTATTGTAAAGAAATCCGGTTCTCAATACATACTGATCGCCGGGGAACGAAGGGTCCGTGCATCGACGCTTGCGGGACTTGAGAAGATTCCCGCTGTCATCCGTGATGCGGATGAAAAGGATATGGCTTTCATAGCCCTGATTGAAAATGTTCAGAGGGAAAACCTGAATTATATAGAAGAAGCCATGGCATACAAGCACTTTATGGATGAATACGGGATGACGCAATGCGAAATTTCAAAGCGCGTAGGAAAGCAGCAATGCACCATTTCAAATAAAATCCGCTTATTGTCCCTACCGGAAGAGATGAGGGAAGCCTTAACAAAGAATCAGTTGACAGAACGCCATGCCAGAGCCATTCTCCGAATTACCGACGGTGAGCAGCGAAAGCAGATCCTTGAAAGAATCATCGACCACTCATTAAACGTGAGGCAGAGCGAAAAGCTTATTGATGATTTTCTAAAAAAGACAGAGGATGAAAGGCGTAAGGCGGAAAAGCTCAGGTTTATAAATTACAGAATATATATTAATACAATAAAAAATGCCTTTAATTCCATTCATGAGGTGGAGGAGGGTGCTAAGTATTACCAAGAAGATAAGGGCGACCACCTAGAGTTAAGAATTCTCATACCGAAAAAGGCAGGATAAAGTCTTTAGAAAAGGGCTTGTGCTAAACTGCTAAACTGAAAAGATGTGTATTTGTAATAAAAATAGCGAATGTTTCACGTGAAACATTCGCTATTTTTATTTGTTGGTTGAAAATTGCTGTTCATAAGCCCAATAATGTAATATACTATATGTAACAAGTGAAACAAATACTATGGGGTTGTTCCTGATGTTCTCATTGTAACGTTGGTAGCATAGTGACTTTAAGACAGAATGTCCTGTATCTGTCTCGGTATAGAAAGGAAGGAAACTTTGGGGAAGGCAATTGCGATTTTCAATCAGAAAGGCGGAGTAGGTAAAACTACTACAAATATTAACCTGGCCGCGTGCCTGGCGCTAAAGGGTAAGAGAGTTCTCGTTCTGGACATAGATCCTCAGGGAAACACTACGAGCGGTTTGGGTATTTTAAAAAAAGGTTTGAAGAGAACCACCTATGAGGTCTTGGTTGATGACAGCGTCCAACCGGAGGAAGCTATTCTTTCCACAGGTCTGAAAAACCTTGATATTATTCCTGCCAGCGTACAGCTTGCAGGTGCAGAAATAGAGCTCGTGCAGTTGGAAGCCAGGGAGAGAAGGCTAAAGAAGGCAATTGACAGGATAAAAGGGAATTACGATTACATATTTATTGATTGCCCGCCATCTCTGGGATTGTTGACGATCAATTCCCTGACAGCAGTAGACAGCGTTCTGATTCCCATACAGTGTGAATTCTATGCCCTTGAAGGTGTAAGCCAGCTCATGAGCACCATAGACCTTGTTAAAAAGAATCTCAACAAAGAACTAAAAGTTGAGGGTGTTATCCTGAGCATGTTTGATGGGCGCACTAATCTTTCGATTCAGGTAGTTGAAGAAGTGAAAAAGTATTTTAAGGATAAGGTATACTCGACGGTTATCCCGCGAAACGTGAGACTTGCGGAAGCTCCCAGCTATGGCATTCCTATTACAGAGTACGATCCGAAATCCAAAGGTGCTTTAGCCTATATGGATTTTGCCGATGAGTTTATGGAACGGGAAGGGAACAGATTATGAGCGCATCAAAAAACAGAGGACTAGGTAAAGGCCTGGAAGCCTTGTTCAGCGATGTGGAAATAATGGTGAACAATCAGAACGCCGACGGTGCTAGCTTAGGTGATAGTGTGTACTTTGTAGATATTCACAAGATAAAGCCGAATGGGAACCAGCCTCGGAAAAGTTTCAACGAGGAGAAGATTGACGAGCTGGCAAAGTCTATCGAAGTGCACGGGATTATACAACCTATCGTTCTTCGTCAGACAGAAGGCGGCTATGAAATCGTTGCGGGGGAGCGGAGATGGAGAGCTGCTAGAAGGGCCGGGTTGAAGGAAGTGCCCTGTTTGATCCGAGAGCTGACTGACGAGCAGAATGCTCTCATGGCTTTGATTGAAAACATGCAGCGTGAGGATTTAAATGCCATTGAGGAGGCTGCAGGCCTGGAGCGAATGATTCGCACTTTCGGATTAACGCAGGAGCAGGTATCCAAAAGCGTAGGCAAGAGCAGACCGTACATTGCAAACTCCTTACGGCTATTAAAGCTTCCGGACCAAATACAGCAGATGGTAGCTGAAGGAAAGTTGACCAGTGGCCATGCGAGAGCTATTGCAGGAATAAAGGATAGTAAAAAGCAACTTGCGGCTGCTGAGAAGTGTATGGAATTAAATTGGACGGTTAGAGATGTTGAGGCTTTTGCAAAAGATACCAACAAGCCGGCAGAAAAGAAAAGGCCGAAAGCTAGACCAAAGAACCGCGATCTCCTTGCCTTGGAAGAGGAGTTGAGAGTGGTCCTCGGAACTAAGGTTAATATAGTGCTAGGATCAAAAAAAGGGAAGATAGAGATTGAATATTTCAGTCGTGATGAGTTAGAGCGGCTTTTAGAATTACTTCAGAACCTAAAATAACAAATAAAATCTGCTAATACCCGGTGTTAGAGGAGATTGTTTCACGTGAAACAATCTCTTTTTTTACTACACCAAGCGGTATTAGGTTAATCAATCAGAAATGTAGATTACATGCACCTCAGATCCCGTCGTTGCATAAAATAGAGATGGCACTCCATTTGAACAGTAGAAGAACGTAAAGGGGAGAACAGATATGATATATCTTGATAATGCTGCAACCAGCTTTCCGAAGCCAAAGTGCATGTTGTTAGAGATGGAGCGGTGCTTGCGCGATTACTGCGGAAACCCCGGAAGATCGGGTCACGGTCTGTCTATACAGACAGGCCAAGGCGTGTATGACACGAGAAGTGAAATTGCAATGCTCTTTGGCATTCAGGATGCTTCCAGAATTATATTTACAGCCAATACAACAGAAGCATTGAATATGGGTATAAAGGGGGTATTGAGTCTCGGTGACCATGTAATAACCACTGCAATGGAGCATAATTCTGTGTTGAGACCGTTAAAAGCTTTGGAATCTCTGGGTATACGGTCCAGCATTATCAACTGTGATTCGCAGGGAATGCTTGATACCACCGCGGTTGAGTCGGAAATTATGCCAAATACGCGACTCCTTGTATGCACGCATGCTTCCAATGTAACAGGAACAATTATGCCAATTGCTGAGATTGGCCGGATTGCAAAAAAGAAGGGAATTTTATTTATGGTTGATGGGGCGCAGAGTGCCGGATCGCTGAGCATTGATGTTGAAAAATTAGGAATTGATCTCCTTGCCGTTCCCGGGCACAAAGGGCTCCTGGGTCCACAAGGCACGGGATTTCTCTATGTTCGGCAGGGAATCCCCTTCAGGCATTATAAAGAAGGAGGAACCGGAACAGACTCAAAAAGTAGGAAGCAACCGTTCGAATTTCCGGAAGGCTATGAGGCCGGTACAATTAACGCACCGGGCATTATAGGATTGGGAGCCTCCGTTAGATGGGTCAGCCAAAAAGGTATCGAGACAATTTTACAGCACGAGCAGGGGTTGATCAAGCAGCTATACGAGGATTTACAGAATATGAAACGAGTACGATTATATGGACCAAGAGACATGGAAAAGAGGTGCTCAATCATAACAATGAACATTGACAACATAGGGTGCGAAGAAGTAGCAGGCCGACTTTGGGACGAATCCCACATAGCGGTAAGAGGCGGTTTCCACTGTGCCGGTCCGGCGCATCGCACGATCGGAACCTGGGAAACAGGTGCGGTGAGACTTAGCGTTGGACCATTTAACACCCACAAGGATGTCCTGGGAGGGGCAGATGCTATTTACAAACTGACAAAAGAGGCGTATTATTGAAACAATAAGGAGTATTGGTATGCCTATTATTAATAACAAGAACTTGATGTATCAGGTCATAGAAAATATGACCAACATGGTTCGCATTATGGACAGCGACAGCAATATTTTGTACATGAATAAAAGCATGAAAGAGGAGTTTGGGGACTTCGTTGGTAAAAAATGCCATACAATGCTGTGCAGCGATGGCAAATGCGACACATGCATCAGTGAAATGTCCATAAAGAGCGGTCATGCCGAGATGAAGGAAGTGAGTTTCGGAGGTAGGCTGTATCGAATCATGGCGTCGCCCGCCACAGAAAAGGTGGATAGCAGCTATTCCATTGAAATATTTCAGGACATAACGGAACAAAGAAAGCTGGAAGAGCAGTATCGCAAGCACTATGAAAAATTGAAAGACGATATTGAGTTTGCAAAGCAGGTACAGAGGAAGGCCCTTCCCCAGGATGGGGCATATTGGGGCGCAATACGAGCCTATTCTGCTTATGCGCCAAGCGAGGATCTCAGTGGCGACATTTACGACATCGTGAAAGTCGACGATGATAATTGCGTGTTTTACATAGCAGACGTATCCGGTCATGGGGTTCGTTCATCCCTGCTGACCATGTCCCTACGCCAAACGATACGGGGAATGAAAGCGGCGGCGGCAGACCACGCTGCTGTTTTGTACGAGCTTATTGAAGGCTACCACGAACTTAATCTGGACAGAGAACAGTTCGTTTCCCTGCTATATGGCGTGTATAATAAGAAGACTAGGGGCTTATCTCTGTTCAATGCGGGACACAACTGTCTGCCGATTATATTGGAAAACGGAAAAAAAGAAAATACGAGAATTACGGAAATAAAGCTGAAAGGAATGCCCATTTGTAGTTTGCTTTCCTCACCAAATCATGAAGTCAAAACATTTCAGATGGAAAAAGGAGATAAAATCCTGCTCTATACGGACGGCATAACGGAAGCGTTTAACAAGGACAAAAACCGGGCATTCGGCATTTCAGGGCTAAAGAAGGTGATTCATAAATTAGGTGTGGATGAGGGCAAGGCTCTGGCAGAGGGCATTATAGACGAAGCCAAGACATTTGCGGGAGGCTCCGCCATGGACGATATGGCAGTTCTGCTATTGGAGTTGCTATAACAACTAGTCTTTCAGGGTTTTGATTCCCTCATTGGCTAAATAATCAGCACGGTTGTTTTTCTCAGTGATGGCAACAAAATCATCCATTGTAAAATGCGGTCCATTCCACTCGACGAACTTTTCATACAAGGATTTTTTGTTGGTCTTGGGACTCTGGAGATTGACGTGGCCTTTAACCCGATAGAAAGAAATCTGATGTTGGTTGATCAGCTGAAAAAGGGCTTCCCAGAGATCGCGATTTTCAACGTCGGTCTTTTTTGAAGTTCGCCACCCGTTTTGCTGCCAATTCTCATACCATTTCTCACGAAAGCAGTTAACCAGATAAGAGCTATCAGAAAAAACAGAAATGGTTTGACCGGCTTTTTTTAAGGCCTTTAGTGCATTCAGCAGGGCCATCATCTCCATGCGATTGTTGGTGGTGTTTTCTTCTCCGCCAAAAAGCTCTTTGCTATGTTCTCCATATTCAAGAAGAGCGCCCCAGCCGCCCAAATTGGTGTCGTTTTGATTTCCGGAACAGGCTCCGTCCGTGTAAATGTTTATGGTTTTCATCGTGCCCTCCTGAAAATATTATGCTTTAAGCCCAGTCAAATGTAAAGCTATCTTAAATCCTACGTAATACGTTTGTAATATTAATGGTTTATACTGAACTTGCTTCAGGCGTGGATTTTAAACAATGCGCTACTTATGGCATATTATAACAGACAGACCTGAGATTTGTGTTAAGTCACAAAAAAGGCAGATATAATAAGCAAAAAGAAGGGAGGAGAACGTATATGAAAAAAACAATTATGACGCTGGTATTTGTGGCAGTGTTGCTGTGCAGCACGATATTTTCCGCCGCGACATCCGACCCGGCCGTATCAATTGTTAGCCCATCCCAGACAGTAAGCGGTAGCAGTCTCCTCGTTTCCGTTAAAATGACTGCACCAAAGACTATAAAGGTCTTTGTATATGAAGAAAAGGAAAAAGTCGGCGACACTTTGGTATCTATCGATCCAACCACCGTATCAACTGAAAATTTTTCATCAAAAACCCTCTTCAGTGTCTCCGTCATCACACCGGAAACGTTTGAAGGCACCGGAAGTCTGCAGTTCTACAACAAGCAGATCAATGACGTTTCACCGGGACTTTATCGCATCAAGGTAGAAGTGCTCGATGTGAACAATGCTGTCACTGCCACATCTACGCAGCGAACTGTTGTCATGCCAAAAGACAGTGAAGCCGCCAGCGGCAGCGAGATATTCCAGTCCCAGCAAACAGGTGCGTTACAATGGGTGCAAAACCTGATAAAAAGCATCTTTAAAAACTAGGGCGGCGGACTGCCATGGGTAAGCCAAAGCGGTATGTAGAGCCTGTAAAAAACATCATTTTAGTAGTATTGTTCTTAACAACAATGCTGCTTTTGTATTTTTTTTGGGGATCCCCCATGTCTGACAGTTTTCGGATAACGGATATCATCGGTGAAGAACAGTTGGAAATCCCATCTTTCCAGGCAGTTACCCAGCCGGAGAGGATCGATGTGCACTTCGGTGAAGGCAACTATACGGTACTAGAAGAGACGGATTTTGACGCTTGGGAACAGTGCCTGCAGATGTTGCGGGACCTGGAAGCAGAAAAAGTTCAGGCTATGGAAGAAATTACTGCCCAGCAATTTGACAAGATTATGGACTTTCGCTCCATTCTCTATCGCTTTCATTATGATATGCCTTTAGAATCTTTTTTGAAGCGATACGAACTGCAGGAGATACCGGGAGTGGATCAGGTGGGAGCCTTTTCGCTGATTGGGTTTTCTTCCGGAAGTCCGGAAAGCCTGTTTGTTTACAGCAAGAGTAAAGGTAAATACTTTCGGGTCGTTTACGAAGAACCCCATGTTTCAATGGATGAACTGCTTACCGCAGTTGAGGACATGCCAAGTGTGAGTTATTACCGTATTGGTACGCTGGTGGGCCGGGACGATAATCGCACTCTGGTCCCACTCTCCTTGAATACTTCGCTGGAGGAAATCCTTTATTCGCCGGAATTTGACGACTTGGATACTGCTGAGGTGAAGGACTTTGCACGGACTTTCTTTGGGGAAAGCTTTGACTTTGTGCGAAAGATTGAAGAGAGTAAGGGTACCCATATTTACATGTATGGATACGGTGAGAAGGTTTTGACCATTAGCGTGGAGGGTAGAGTGGAGTACAAGAACAAGGAGACACCCTTGGGAAGTCAGCAGAACTATTTTGACGCCCTAGATTCCGCCCTGAAATTTGTGGCGACCCATGGAGGATGGCAGACGGATGACAGCATGGAGATGTCTCCCGTGGTTCAATTTGCCAGTGCCGTCGAAAATGAGAAGCGGAAGGGCTATCGTTTCGTATTCGGCATGCGCCTTTTGGAAGAACCGCTGTACCCGGAAGGTAGCCATTCCATTATGGTTGAAGTGATCCATGGCCAGGTGACTCAGTATTTGCGCGATATGATAGAAGTTGAAGAAGAAGAGTTCCTGGAACAGACAGAAGGTGCCGAGAGGCAAGCCTTCTCTGCGATCAATATGATTGCACAGAACTACCCCTATATTGCATCGGTTTTATCGGAAAAGGGGCGTGACTTCAGCAACCTTACAGGTGAAGCACTTTTTGACGTCATTTCCGACTTAGTCATCTCCGTTACCACAGGTTACATGAAACCGGAATACAGGCAAGAAGGTGAAAATGCGTTGATTCCTGCGTGGGTCGTAATGGCTGATGATGTTTTGATTTACTTTGATTTGTATGATGCGCGGCCACTGGGGCATACAGGTCTAATGGAATCCTGAGGTAATAATAATGGACTGGACAAAAGCTAAGTCAATCTTAATTGTGGCTTTATTGATAACGAATTTGTTTCTCCTTGCAACCTACACGGTGGTAAAGGCTGACAACGGACCTACGGAAGAGGAGCTTCACGCAGAGACGATTGCTCTGCTTGAACAGAAGCAGATCTACGTGAAAGGAAGCCTCCCGACGCAACATGAGAAGATGCCGGTTTTGATGGTGGAATACGACCGTCCCGACCCGGAGATTCTTCGGCAGAGGCTGGAGGAACAGACGCCTATGGACGGAGAGTATGGATCCCGGTCAGACATTCTGAAGATGACGGAGGCCTTTCTAAAAAGCTGCGACCTGTGGGATGCTAACGTGGTTTTGAACAAAATCGAGCAGGAAGAGAGTACGATTCGAGTCTTTTATCGAAATGAATATAACGGTATTCCCGTGGAAGACAGTTATATAATTTGCACCGTGGAAGGCGGCGTCGTTACTGAGGTTGACCGACTTTGGCTCAGACCGGTGGGTTTAGGAAAGTCTAAGAAAGCTACGGTTTCTGCCTCTGCTGCTCTTATCGATCTCATGAGGAGTAAGAATGAGCGAGCTACCATCCTCGTTGAGAGTATGGAGATCGTATACTGGCTGAATCCCTCCGATTACGAGGGTGAAACAGCTATTTCCGATACGGCGTTACCGGCATGGAAGGTGACATATAACGGGGGGCAGAATATGCATGTCCCCGCATATAATGATTAATTAGAAATCACCATGGCAAGGGGACGTCCCCCTGCCATGAAACGTCCCCTTGTCATAGGAATTTCACATGAATTTCACAAAATAAACACATTCTTATGGATAATCAGATATAGAGAGGCTTCATTATGACACTAAGTTTTTGCTCCTTTTCAAGTGGTAGCAGTGGAAACTGCTATTTAGTTAAATCCGACACTACAGCAATCCTGGTGGATGCAGGCATCAGCGCAAAAAAGATCCTAGGCGGTCTTGCCCATACGGATACCAACGACGAACAGCTGGCGGCGCTGTTGCTGACTCATGAACACAGTGATCATATAAAGAGCTTACCCACATTGATGAAGAAACTCGACAGGCTTAAAGCTTACGCCAGTGAAGGGACTTGGGGCGCCATCGACAAGGAAATTGACCCGGCTAGAAAGCAAAGTTTTACCATAGGACAACCGTTTAAAATCGGTGACATTCGGGTAAATTCATTTCGGGTATGTCATGATGCGGTTGATCCTGTGGGGTATTCTTTTTATGAAGGGGGAAGACAGATTAGCATCATAACGGATACGGGCTGTGTAAAAGAAGATATGATGGATCAAATTCGGGATGCAGATCTTTTAGTACTGGAAGCCAACCACGATGTGGACATGCTGAAGATTGGCAGGTATCCTTGGTTCCTCAAAAAGAGAATCATGAGTGATTATGGGCACTTGTCCAACGAATCAGCGGCAAGGATGTTGGTAAGAATACTGTCTGAGAGTGAGAAGCGACGCAGGATCCTGCTGGCACACCTGAGCAGAGAAAACAATTTCCCCGAGATGGCCTATCAGACGGTAAAAAACATACTCGAGGAAGAAGAGTATTACATAGGTAAGCACGTAGAACTTAGCACAATTGTAAGGGATGAGGTGAGCATCCTCTATCAAGTTTAATGACGGAATAGGGGGAATTGACTATGGATGACAGTAGAATCATTTACGACACAGAAGACGGCCAGCCCAATTTTATACTTATGAACAATGACAAAAATGTGGAGAAAGAGAAAAGTCAGGAAGAGCCGGTTCAGAGAGAGCAATATAGCAATGAATTTAGAGGACCTGAAGCTGTGGCCGCACAACCGCTGAAACCACCAAAACCACCAAAGAAGAAGGGATGGTTTACGAAGTTTGTTGCGGTAGTGCTCATTGTAATACTGTCCGGTAGTGCCGGCTTCATAGGAGGAGTTGCTGCTGTGGAGTATAGAGGTAGCAACAATGTTCCCGCCGGAACAGGAGATTCGATTACCATTAACCCCGCAGATCATGTGAATACAGCGGAAGCTGTTGCGGCGAAAGTAATTCCGTCCGTTGTGGGAATCAGTACCACGACGGAAGTGGTCCGGCAGAATATCTTTGGCATGCAGCGGGGTGAGCTGGTGTCCGGCGTTGGGACCGGCTTCATCGTCCATGAGGATGGCTATATTGTGACCAATTCCCATGTAGTGAATGACGGCAGCGCAAAAACAATTATTGTGCAGTTGACAGACGGGCGTGAGTTGCAGGGCACGGTGCTCTGGAGCGATGCCTCCATGGATCTGGCAATGGTCAAAGTTGATGCAAGCAATTTGACGGCAGCTGAACTTGGGGACTCGGACGAAGTGAATATCGGAGCTTATGCGGTAGCTATTGGAAATCCATTTGGGTTGGTTTTTGACCGAAGCGTGACGCAGGGTGTTATCAGCGGTTTGAACCGGACAATTACCGTAGGAAGTAGCACCCAATCGGTTACTATGGAAGGCCTGATCCAGACAGATGCCTCTATCAACTCGGGGAACAGCGGCGGGCCGCTTTTGAACAGTCAGGGGCAGGTAATCGGTATCAACTCGGCAAAGGCGGCATCCGGCGAGGGCCTTGGTTTTGCCATTCCCATCAATACAGCCAAGCCTATTATAG
>CAYLVS010000003.1:0-3672 GCA_964387185.1 uncultured Oscillospiraceae bacterium
AATCGTAGAAGGTGCCGTCTGCAACTCCGGGGATGTTAAGGTCCAAGCTTGTTGTAGAGTAGACCCCAATCTCACCCCCCGTTGTCATTCCGTATTGGCCTTTCCACAGCTCTATGAGCCATTTCCTACCGTCGTAATAGAATTCTATTGGCTCGCAGTCGATAATCATACTCATGGGAGCCGCTGCTTCATCGTAGATTTGGCTATACCCAAAGTCTTTTTGCCATGCATCGATCCTGGAATAGAATATATCCTGGCGAGGATCGTAGGAATATCCTGCCAGAGATAAGGCTTCGTCAATTTTAAGCTTTTCCGCACGTCGCTTTCGGTTTTTTTTTACAGCTACCCATAAAATACCAAGTGCAATAAGTGCTGTAATAGGAATCAGAATACACAATATATAGTTAAAGTTTTCATTATCCATAACTCGACCTCAGTATGATAAGTCATATTTTTATCATAATATTCGACTGGGTGAAAATGTGTTAAGGCGTTGATTAGGATGGACAAATTAGGGTATGTTAATAAAAGTGCAAAGGTTTTACATATGAAATTTTGTTTTTTGCGTTAAAAAACTAACATAATTTGCAAAAACTATATGTCGTTAACCTATTGACAAAAGATGTCGCATTTGAGAGAATTGAAAATATTTTGAGTAGGAGGACAGTATGGGAACAAAGATTGTGATTGTGGGTGCAGGGTATGCAGGTATCCTCACCGCAAAGAAGTTAGCAAAAAAGTTTAAGAAGAATGACGCCGTTTCTATTACGCTCGTCGACAAAAATCCTTTCCATGCTCTGCTTACCGAACTCCATGAGGTCGCAGCAAACCGTGTCGACGAAGATAGCATACGCGTTAGCCTGAAAAAAGTATTTGCAGGCCGCAAGGTGGATGTTAAACTCGATACGATTACATCCTTTGATTTTGACAACAAGCGTGCCATTGGTAAAGTAGACACTTATGATTATGATTATTTGGTCTTGAGTGCAGGTTCGAAGCCAACTTTCTTTGGAGTTCCCGGAGCCGAGGAACACTCGTTTAAGCTATGGTCTTATGACGATGCGGTTATTATACGTCATCACTTAATTGATTTATTTAGAAGAGCCTGCCGTGTTGCGGACAAAGAAGAGAGGCGGAAGCTACTCTCCATCTACATCGTAGGTGCCGGATTCACCGGAGTTGAAATGGCAGGAGAGCTGGCGGAATATCTGCCGATTATTTGTGACAAGTTTGAGATTGATCGTGAAGATGTCAATATTTCTATTGTTGATATATTAGATCGCACGATACCCAACCTTCCGGCGGAACTTTCCGTAAAAGTGGAAAAACGCTTGAAGAAGATGGGTGTCAACACAATCCTCGGTACCAATGTCGTCGGTATCGGAGAGGACTTTATCGAGACGAGAACAGGTGAAGAAGTTACGCGAAGAGCTGCTTCTACTATTATCTGGGGTGCCGGCATTGAGAGTGCGGACATTACCGGAGAGGCGGCGAAGGTATTAGAGTCTGCCAATCGTGGACGAATCAAGATTGATGCGAATCTGCGTTCCGTTGATAATCCGGATGTATTTGTTATCGGAGACAACATGCTCTATACTCCTGAAGGCGCTGAGCGTCCTGTACCTCAGGTTGTAGAGAACTGTGAGCACAGTGCTGCTACAGCCGCTCATAATCTGGGATGCCTCATTACGGGCAAGGGTGAATTAGAAAAGTATGATCCGAAATTCCACGGCTTTATGGTGTGTATCGGCGGCCGTTACGGTGTCGCTCGTGTAGGCTTCCCCAACTTTATGATCAATCTTCCTTCTTTCTTTGCCATGATGGCGAAGCACATGATTAACATGATCTATTTCGTTCAAGTCTTAGGATGGAATAAGGTATGGAGCTATAGCAAGCATGAGTTTTTTACAATCAGACATTGCAGAAGCTATGTAGGCGGACATTTTTCCAACCGGACGCCCAGCTTCCTTTTGGTACCGTTAAGAGTCTGGCTGGGGGCTGTTTGGCTCTTTGAGGGCATTTTGAAATGGACAGAGGGGTGGCTTTCAGAGCCGAAACTCAGTGGCTTCTTTGGTGGAGCAAAAGCCTGGTATGATAGCATCATAAATCCCGGTGCAGAAGGTGCAGACGGTGTGACTCAGGCCACGGGAGAAGCAGCGGGTGCAGTAGCGGATGCAGTGACGGCAGCTACGGGAGCCGGTGGTGGAGATGCAGTAGCAGCAGTAGGTACGACAATCATTAACTGGGACTTTTTCGGACTCATCCAAGCCATTTTCGTCAGCGGCAAGGAGATTGCCCATTCCACTATAAGCGATTATGCGTTTAAGTTCGATATTCCTGTTATGAACTGGTTCTTAGACACAGTAGTGTTAGCCAGCGATGGGGTTCAGGTTGCTATGCAAGCTTTCATCGTCATAGCGGAAATCCTGATTGGATTAGCATTAATCGGCGGATTGTTCACAACCCCGGCGGCCGCCCTTTCTATCGTACTGCAATTTATGTTCGTATGTACCACAGGTCTTTACCTGGGGACATTCTGGATGATATTTGCAGGGATTGCCGTGCTGATAGCCGGAGGTCGATCCTTTGGGCTGGACTACTATGTACTGCCGGCCATGAAGGAAGGTTGGAAGAAGCTGCCATTTGTTAGAAAGTTGTATATTTATAATGACTAACGGATCCATCAAAGACAAAAAACAAGCTGAGCGCATTACCTATCAACAGGCTTATGAACAAGTAAAAGAGGAGGTAGATAGAACCTTATCTACCTCACCTTTTGTGATTCGTGAATACACGAAGCATTTGACAGGATCGACGGGTAAACATATTCGCGCTGAGTCGCTGCTGATCTGTGCACTGGATCAGGATAATCTGATTCACAGCGATGCGGTGAAACTGGCTGCTGCTGTGGAGCTTATCCACCTGGCAACGCTGGTCCACGATGACGTGATCGACAATGCGGAGTTGCGGAGGGGCCAACTGTCTCTGCAGAAGAAGTATGGCAAGCGTACAGCAGTGATCTGCGGAGACTATTTGCTCTGCATCGCATTGAGAACCGCCGCGCTCGCAGAGGACAAGGAAGAGTATATCAAACGCAGTTTCCCTGATTATATGAGCAGGGTATGCCTGGGCGAATTGAATCAGCATATCAATAACAGCAACTTCGATTTATCCGTTTATCGTTACCTGAAAATCATCGCCGGAAAGACAGCAGCCCTTTTTGAGGCATCCTTTCACGCAGGAGCAGTGCTCAGCGAGAAGGAAGAATTAAGGATTAGGCGGTATGCCAAGCTGGGTAAGTATATAGGCATGATCTTTCAGCTCACTGATGACTGCATGGATTTTGAAACCACAGAGAAGGTTGCCCAAAAGCCGGTAAAATCCGACTTTGAACAAAACGTCATAACCCTGCCGCTCATCCATACTTTTAAGAGCATAGAAGATTTCAAAGAACGAGCGAAACAGGGAGAGGTAACGCGAGAAGAGATTGACAGGGCGGTTCAGAAGGCAGGCGGTTTGAACTTCACCCGCCTGGTTGCGAAAAAATACTATACAAAATCTCTGCGTATAATAGATGATATGGAGTTTTCAACGTTAAAGAGGGAAAAACTGTTGTCTATATTGGAGAAAGCTTATCGGATTTTTTAACGGGAGGAACGTAGTGCTTGCCAA
>CAYLVS010000003.1:3682-11025 GCA_964387185.1 uncultured Oscillospiraceae bacterium
GGCAGTTTTCTCAGCTATGTAGAAATAAAGACGAAAATAACGAGCATCTTTGCGTTCCTGATGACTTTGAGCTTTCTGTTCTATATTGAACAGCCAATTGTCCTGTTTCACACATTGCTGTTTTTTGTGGGAATGTTCCTTTTCGACCTGACAACGACAGCCATTAACAATTACATAGATACGAAGACAAACGAACAGGTGCTCCAGTTTAAAAGAAGAAACGCACTGGTCGTGATATATCTTCTCTTTGCGATCAGCGCGTCTTTAGGAATCTGGTTGGTGGTTCTGACGGATGTCATTGTTTTACTCGTAGGAGGACTTTGCTTTCTCTGCGGCATCCTGTACACCTACGGACCCATACCCATTTCCAGACAGCCCTGGGGGGAGATCATGTCGGGCATATTTTATGGGCTATTGATCCCCTTCCTGCTGATGTATATCAACATGCCTGAGGGTTATTATTTGACCTTCGACCTGAACCTTGAAACCATAAGTGCCGATATCCACGTAATGCCTGCAGTCACTATGCTTTTACTTTCCGTGAATCCTGTTTGCTGTACAGCAAACATCATGTTGGCAAACAACATCTGTGATGTTGAGAAGGATGTGAAAGTAAAGAGATACACACTTCCTTATTACCTTGAGGAGAAAGCGTTGCATCTATTCGCCGCGATCTACTACATGACCTACGTTGCTACACTGGTCATGGTAATCATAAGGATCCTGCATCCGGTGTCCCTGCTATCTATTTTGACGATCATTCCGGTGCAGAAGAATATCAAACTGTTTTTTTCAAAACAAGAGAAGGAAACGACCTTTACTGTTGCGATAAAAAACTATGTCATGATAATGGGAACGTTTACCTTGACTATTTTCGTAAGCGGATTGATGACTTGAGGCAACGAAGAAAATGAGTTTTTTCAAAAAATCGGATGTGGTAATAATTGCGGTACTCCTTCTGGTGAGCTTGGCTTCCTGGGTGGTGTACGATTCTGTTTCCAAAGACAGATCTGTGAAAGCAGAGATCTATTATTACGACCAGTTGGCTGAGACCATATCACTGAATGGCGGTGAGGAGAAAACCTTCTCAATTTCACAGAATCCCAATGTGATTTTCCGGGTTGACACAGACGGCAACATAGAGTTCATCGCTTCTGACTGTCCTGACAAGGTTTGTGTCAATACGGGAAAGATCCACAGAGTGGGTGAATACGCAGCGTGCCTGCCAAATGGAATCATATTAAAAATCGTTCCGGAAGGGGAACGAGACGAAGATGATGTGGATATTATCCTCTAGTACAGAGTACTCGTAACGGGAAGATAGGAAATGGCTGAATATATAGTAGAACGGAATCCCTTGGGAAACCTGAACAAAACACAGAGCATGGTATTGTCGGCAATGATATTTGCCGTGGCATTGGTGTTGTCCCTCGTGGAGAATATGTTGCCGCCGCTTCCTATTGCTGTACCCGGAGTGAAGTTTGGATTGTCCAATATTGCAGTGATGTATGCCCTCTTTTTTCTTGGTAGCAAGCAAGCCTACTTGATCGCTGTACTTAAGGGAGGATTTGTATTTATTACCAGAGGCATTATTGCAGGTGCATTGAGCCTTTCCGGGGGTATACTATCCATAACTATGATGCTATTGCTCTTATTGGTATTTCGACAGAAGATTTCTTACCTGAGCATCAGCATCTTCGGAGCGGTGTTCCATAATATAGGACAGTTCCTTGTTATAATCCTGCTGTATACGGGTATGAATATACTGCCCTATTTACCGGTGCTTCTGATTTCAGGAGTCATCGCCGGGATTGTAACATCGACGTTATTGAGGTTTATTCTGCCGGCTCTCAAAAGGCTGGTATGATATAAAAAAAACTAATTTTTCGGAGGAGAAGAATGAAAAAGAAACTTGCATTAGTACTGGTACTGGCATTAGCAATCTTTGCTTTTGCTGCTTGCGGCGGGGAAACCACCCCTCCCGTAGAAGATCCGGAAACACCTGATACACCTGTAGTTGGTGAGACAGTTAAAACCGGTTATGCCGTTATTTCTAAAGCGGCAAAATCAGCTGACGCAGGAGATGCAGATGGTCTCGCTCAGGCTGATTCCACAATCGTTGCAGTTACTGTAGATGAGAACGGCGTTCTCACCAACGTTGCCATCGACCACGCACAGACAAAGATTAACTTCTCAAAAGATGGCAAAATCGTTACTCCCCTTGATACCGTTTACCCCGGAAAGCAGGAAATGGGTCCGGCTTACGGTATGGCGAAAGCCTCTTCCCTCGGCAAAGAGTGGAATGAGCAGGCAAACACTCTGGCACAATATGTAATCGGCAAGACTGTTGAAGAAGTTAAGGGCATTTCAGTGACAGAAGACGGAGTTCCCACAGAAGCAGATCTCACTTCTTCCGTGACAATCAAGATCAACGATTATGTCAAGGGCATTGAGATGGCTGTTGCCAACGCACAGGACCTGGGTGCTTCCGCTGATGACAAATTGGGTATCGGCGTCGTGACCACCATTGACAAATCCAAGGATGCCGGTGACGAAGACGGCGTGGCCCAGGCTTACTCAAACTATGCTGTAGTTACTTTCGATGCTGATGGCGTTATCACAAGCAGCATCATCGATGCTTCCCAGATCAACATCAACTTCTCGAAGGAAGGCAAAATTACATCAGACTTGACAGCAGCACTTCCGACAAAGAATGAGCTTGGCGCTGACTATGGTATGGCAAAGGCTTCCGCAATCGGAAAAGAGTGGAATGAGCAGGCAGCTGCATTCGCTGCTTATGTGATCGGAAAGACCGTTGATGAAGTAGAAGGAATCGCATTGACTGAAGATGGCGTTGCAGCCGATGCAGACCTTGCAGCTTCCGTAACTGTACACATCGGACCTTTCATGAGCAACGTTGCGAAAGCATACGAATTTGCAAAATAAGCAAACCAAAAGTATATTGAACCAACACCGAGGGGTAGACGCATCTACCCCTCGGCTTCTAGGAGCTTACATTGATTAGAAAATCCATAGCAATATTCATAGCCCTGTTTATGGTGTTCGGTTTGGCAGCTTGCGGAGGTCCGGAGAAAAAGCGCTACGAAGGTGAATTTCTTCAGCTTTTTGACACAGCAACCCGCATAATCGGCTATGCCTACAGCAAAGATGAATTCGGTGAATACGTTCAGCTCATTCACGATGAACTGGAAATCTACCATCAGCTTTACGACATCTATAATGACTATGAAGGTGTGAATAATATAAAGACAATCAACGAAAATGCGGGGATCCAACCGGTAGAGGTAGATCAACGTGTTATTGATTTGTTGCTCTTTTCTAGAGAGGCTAATGACCTGTCAGAAGGAAGGATGAATATTGCGCTGGGAGCAGTCCTTGAAATATGGCACAACTACCGGGAGGCAGGCACGGAGGACCCGGAGCGCGCTGAGGTTCCGCCCATGGAACTTCTGACGTCCGCGGCGGATCACACGAATATCGAGGACATGATCATCGACGAAGAGAATCGCACGGTATATCTTTCCCACCCGGAGATGAGACTGGATGTGGGCGGCATTGCAAAAGGTTATGCAGTAGAGCAGGTGAGCAAGTACATTATGGAGAAAGGCTTTACTGATGGCCTAATCAGCGTAGGCGGCAATGTGCGGTCCTTCGGCTATAAAGGGGAGGATAAGCAGCTCTGGAGCATCGGTGTTCAAAACCCTGACAGGGGAAGTGCAGACCTTTATACGGTGGAAATCACGGATAAATCCCTTGTAACCAGCGGTGACTATATCCGGTATTATACTGTGGATGGGAAGCGTTACCACCATATCATCGATCCGGAAACCTTGATGCCCGCAGCATACCTTACTGCGGTGACCATTATCTGTGAGGATTCAGGCATGGCAGACGTCCTGTCTACAATGGTTTACAATATGTCTTTCGACGAAGGGTTCTTATACATTGAAGGGCTTCCGGGCACGGAAGCCATCTGGGTGCTTCCCGATGGGACTACGAAATACAGCAGTGGCTTTGAGGCTCTGTTGAAATAATATTAAAAGCATTAAAAGAACGCATAAAGGAGATACACATTGAAGTGGCGGAATATGACCACTTCAATGTGTATCTCCTTTATGCTTGTTGTGATCATATCTGCTTTTTTGCTTATTGTGTCTGGGAATGAAGGAATAACAGCTCACAATGAAAGGAATTATGTATGACCGGGGGAAGCTTGTCATATTGTGTATTGTGGAGGTGATTTAAATGATTAGTACACAGGATATTCGAGACAAAGAAGTGATCAATATCTATGACGGCAAGAGCATGGGCTTTGTAGACGATATGGAAATCGACCTGCAGAAAGGTACAGTAGAAGGTATCGTGGTGCCTGCTGAACGACGGATGTTCAGTTTTTTCGGTAGGGAAGAGGATATAGTCATACGCTGGAAAGACGTAAAAAGAATAGGACAGGACGTGGTGCTTGTGGATGTGCCGGCGGGAAACAGCTTGCATGCTCCCGTTGATATGGTTTATAATAACGAGGAAGCATAACAAGATAGATGAATCTCGAGAATCGGTAGAATCAGTACTTGCAGCAGTACTGGGGAGGACATCCTATGAAATGCCCTTTTTGCGAAAACAACGACACACGAGTCATTGATTCCAGGCCCACCGAGGAGGGACATGCCATCCGGCGGCGCAGAGAATGTGACAATTGCGGAAAACGCTTCACCACTTATGAAAAGGTAGAAGAAGTATTTTTTATGGTGATCAAAAAGGATGGCACCAGAGAAGCCTTTGATCGCAATAAGGTGCTCAACGGCATACTGAAAGCCTGTGAAAAGCGGCCGGTTCCCATTGCGGATATTGAGAAGATCGTAAACGATATTGAACGCGGTCTGAACAATATGATGGAAAAGGAAATCGAAAGCAAGGTAATCGGCGAGGTGATCATGGAGCACCTGAAGGATTTGGATGAAGTGGCTTATGTGCGCTTTGCGTCCGTCTATCGCCAGTTTACCGATGTGAATACATTTGCTGCAGAGATTGAAAAGCTTCTAAAGAACGGAAAGGAAAATAAATAGATGGCACGAGTTTTTCAGATTGCTATCGATGGCCCTTCCGGTGCGGGAAAGAGTACGATTGCGAAGATGCTGGCAACAGCCTTGCAGATTGATTATATCGATACAGGGGCTATGTATCGCGCCGTAGGTTACAAGATGCTGCGTGAGGGGATTTCTTTGGAGCAAAGGGATGCTCTCAAGGCTATGCTGGATACGACTCACATCGATTTCCGGCAGGGAGAGACGATTCTGGACGGAGAAGTGATCAGCCAGGCGATACGAACGCCGGATATCTCTAAAATGGCATCGGACGCTTCGGCCTTTTCCGAGGTGAGGGAAAAGCTTGTGGCTTTGCAGCGGGCAATGGGCGAGGAAAAGAGCGTCATCATGGATGGCAGAGACATTGGCACCAATGTCTTCCCAAATGCCAAATACAAGTTCTTTCTTACGGCCACCGTTTCCGAGAGGGCGAGAAGAAGATGGGTGGAGCTGAAAGAGAAGGGGCAATGGGTTGAACTTGCCGATGTAGAGGCTGACATTGTAGCCAGAGATCATAATGACAGTGTCCGGCCGTTGAATCCCCTGAAGAAAGCGGAAGATGCAATCGAGATCGATACCACGGATATGGATATAGAGGAAGCGACACGATATATCCTAAACCACATTAACAAGAGCAGCGATTAGGGATTAAGATAATAATTCCTCCGCTAGGACATAAGTTGCTATCGCATTTATATTTTGTCCTATTTCAACAAAATAGAAGGTTCAAAATCAGTAAAAATTTGATGCTATAGGACAGGGTTTTTCATATTGAAAGTCCCCTGTCCTATATTTATGAGGATTTTAGGACATATCTCCTCTACATAGAAGGAATATGTCCTATATCAGAGGGAAAATAGTTAATTTTAATGCTCCCAAGGCCGTCATATAGGACATATTGCTTAACTTATGAGCCCAAGTGTCCTATTTCCATTTCGGAAACATGAGGGGACGGTCCTTTTTCGTTGCAATTACTAAAGTAGAGACATCTCAAAGTGGCGGGATATGGCCACTTCAAGATGTCTCTACTTTTTAGTATTGTGTTAGGTTTTACATGTCAATTATAGAGTGTGAACGAACAGACCGCTGCCCAGTTTTGGCTCAAACCAGGTGGATTTGGGCGGCATGACCTCATTTTGATCGGATGCTGTTAACATATCTTCCATTGAAACGGGATAGAGAGCAAAGGCCACCGCCATATCCTTTTCTGTTCTGCGCTCCAATTCTTCCATCCCATGGATTCCGCCAACGAACTGGATGCGGGAGTCTGTTCTGGGATCCCGGATTCCCAGAAGGGGTTCAAGGACGTGATTCTGAAGGATGGACACGTCGAGCCCGCAAATGATATGATAAGAAAGGATGCTGTCCTTGGCGGACAAGCGGTACCATGATCCCTCGAGAAACATGGAAAATACATGTGGACCATCAGGATCAAAGGGCGCTTCGCTCAATTTTTCAATCCAAAAAGAAGAGGAAAGAGCGGTTAAGAATTCCTCTTCACTCATTCCGTTCAAATCCTTTACGACCCGATTGTAATCGTAAAGCTTAAGGTCCGAATCGGGAAAGATAACGGCCATGAAGTAGTTGAATTCTTCTGAGCCGTCATAATCCGGTTTCGCCTCCCGGCGTTTCATACCCACCTTGACCGCGGAAGCGGAACGGTGATGGCCGTCCGCTATATAAAGGGAGGGGATTCGATGAAAGCACTCAATGACCCTTTCGATTTGTTCTGAATCATCGATTACCCAAAGAGTGTGACCTATGGAATTGGCGTCAATAAGATCATAGACAGGGGCATGATTCCGGATCCAAGCTTCTGTGAGATCATGAAGTTCAACATTGTATCTATAAGTTAGAAAGACAGGTTCTGTATTGGCATTGCATGCATCAAAATGATGGATCCTATCCTGTTCCTTTTCCACTAAGGTAAGTTCGTGCTTCCGGATTGTGCCATCCAGGTATTCATCGATGGAAACGCAGCCGGTAATTCCTGTCTGGCTACGCCCGTCCATGGTTTGTCTATAGATATAAAGGCAGGGTTGGCCCTCTCGAATCAAGATATGCCGAGATACGAATTCGTCTAATTTGTGTTTCGACTGAAAATAGACCTCGGGGTGGTGGGGATCTTCTATGTGGGGCAAATCGATTTCGGATCGGGAGACGTGCAGAAAGCTCAGGGGATTCCCCTCGGAAAGTTTCAGCGCTTCGCTGCGATTCATTACATCATAGGGTAGTGAG
>CAYLVS010000003.1:11035-21513 GCA_964387185.1 uncultured Oscillospiraceae bacterium
CCACTGACGGCCGCAGAGCGGCAAAAGGTCGGATAACAGCCATAATTTTAGTCCTTTCTAGAGGTCATTTCTATATCGTCATACGTGCTGCATTCAAAGCTCAAACTCTATTATTATAGCATAAAAAACCCAGATTAAGTCAAGGATAACATTGGTGCGTTGCAAACGCGCGAAAGGTGAAATAAATGAAAAGACGTATGCTTTCCCTTGTTGTAATCATCGGTTTATTGCTGCTTGGTTTGACGACTCGTCTAGCTGTAATTCAGTTGATAGAAGGATCGAAATACAGGCTGCTTGCAGAAAACCAGAGCTTAACAGCGCTCTCTGATCTGAGTGTCAGAGGTACTATTTACGATCGGGGCAACCGTCCATTGACAAATATGCAGGAAAGTTTTTTCCTGCTGATTGAAGACCGCAAGGTGGATAAAAATGTGGAAACGTTGTTGCACAAGATGAATGCACGCTATATCGAAAGCAGCAATGACAAGTATCGTGTTTACAACATCGCAGTAATAGACAGGACAGGATTTAAAACCCTGTGCAGAGATTACGGTGCCCTTGCGATGAAATCGCGAAATCGATACAGTGAAAATCAGCCCGCAATGCATATAATCGGTAATGTAAATCAATTGGATCAACTGGGAGTCAGTGGGATCGAAAAGGATTTTGATACGGTGCTGGCTTCAGGCCAAAGACGGTTTTCGGTAACGAACGATGGTCTGGGTTATATCATTCCCGGATCAGGTATCCAGATGAAGGATGACGGCAGGGAGTGGGGCGTACTCACGACTCTGGATCTGAATATGCAGAACATGGTTGAAAAGGCCCTCTCTGATAGTGGCAAGAGCGGTGCTGTCGTAGTAACGCATATACCCTCCGGTGAGATACTGGCATCTGCTTGTTCTCCGGGGTACAATCCGCACGGGGGAGAAAAAGAGCTGCTGAATAAAGCCACAAGCTCCACATACTCGGCGGGGCCTTTCTTTCATTTGATAATTGCAACAACGGCCCTGGAAGCGGGGGAGGAAGGTCTAAAAGAAGGCTTTATTTCCCCTCAGTCCTTTGTTGATACAGCGAATGCCTATGGATTGTCCGAAGAGGCAGTAGAACTATTATCGGGACAGGCAAAAGGAAATCTTTACGAGCTGGTAGAATCGCTAAAGGCGGGGGAGGCAACATTTGCCGAAAGTCAGTATTTATTGAAGATAACCCCGATGCAGGCCGCCCGCATGACCCGTATTATCGCATTGGATGGATGGGATTCCAAGTTGTCGGTAATACGGGGAACAATGGAGGGAATCAGAGGTGCATCCTTTTTTCCAAAATCCCAGGGATGGCAAGTTGTATCTGTAGAGACCACAAAGAAAATACAGAAGTTAGCGGAAGGATTCCAGGGCCCTAACTGGTACAGCACCTATGTTCCCGATAAAGATCCCTTGTACGGAATCACTCTGTATATTGAAGACGATTACCCGGGAGAAAGCGTTGCCTTATCTTTGTTTCGGGAAATCACAGCCAATCTTTACCCTTAGTGTAACGTCTGCAAATTAACTAGGCTAATTACTTGTCCAAACTCCCAGATGCACCATCCAAAAAGCCTCGGTGTAGCCCCACTACACCTGCGTTTTTTGAACGTCACCCCTGGAAGTCTATCCTGCGAAATTCGCCCAGTTATTTGCAGAAGTTACACTAGTTCTCCTCGCCACAGTTTGGGAAGGCGTCCTTTAGCTTCATGATGGCTTTTTTCTCGATGCGGGAAACGTACGAACGGCTGATGCACAGATGCTTTGCAACTTCCCTCTGAGTTCTGCAGGGACCTCCATCCAGACCGAAGCGCTTCACGATGACAGTCTGTTCCCGTTCACTGAGAAGTTCTCGAATCGCTTTGTACAGCTTTTTGACTTTGATTTTCGTGTCAAGCCCTTCGATAATATCATCTACGTCACTACCCAATATATCGTTGAAGCTGATTTCGTTGCCATCCTTATCCGTGCCGATGGGATCGTTCAGAGACACTTCTACTTTACATTTCTTTGACATGCGAAGATGCATAAGAATTTCGTTTTCTATGCACTTGGCTGCGTAAGTAGCGAGGCGGACTTCTTTTCTTCGATTGTACGTATTGACTGCCTTTATCAAACCAATGGTGCCGATGGAGATCAAATCGTCAGGGGAGCAACCCGCTGTATTATATTTTTTTACAATATGTGCTACGAGGCGAAGATTGTGCTCAACGAGGATGTTCTTGGCTGTGGGATCGCCATTTTCAAACAGCACCAGATAATGAGCCTCTTCTTCTTCATTGAGAGGCTGGGGGAAAGAATTACCCATAGAAACATAGGAGGTTAAAAGTACCAGTGGATTTGAGAGCAGAAGAGAGGTTAAAATCAAAGATAAACTCATATATGTAATATCTCCTTTCCGCCGCCGTCAGGTTTTTTGTGTTAGTAGTATATGTGGTTAAAGCGAGTCTGTTGTCTGTCCCCTTGAAATAAGGACTTGCAAGGCGTGCAGAAGAATATATATTGTGATTTTTGCGGAAATAATATATTTTTGGCCTGCATTATGTTAGAATAGGATACAGTGTCGCAGGCATTGCACAGGGGTTTGTGGCGATGGGTTCGTTTAGGGCGGGAGACTGTCTTGGAGGAACTCAATATGAACAATAAAATGAAAATGGGTCATGTCACCATTAAGGAGCTTCCTGAGGATGAAAGGCCAAGAGAGAAGCTATTGCGGTATGGCAGTGCCTTCCTATCCAACAGTGAGCTTTTAGCTATTCTCATCGGTACGGGAACGAGAGATAGTTCCGCCATCTCTGTGGCCAATGGGATATTGTCCATAGAGAAAGCAGGACTTTCTTATTTGGTGGATTGCACTCCTGAGGAACTGTGTAAGATCGAGGGGATGGGCAAAGCCAAGTCGTGTAAAGTAATAGCAGCTATCGAGTTGGGGAAGCGGATTTCCCAGAGTCCCGGAGAGAAACGATTTGCCGTCGGTACTCCGGGAGAGGTAGCCGCATTGTACATGGATGAAATGCGCCACCTGAAGAAAGAACACTTTAAGGTACTGTTTCTGAATACGAAAAATGAAATTCTGTCCGCAGAGAATACCTCTATAGGTAATTTGAACAGCTCCATCGTGCATCCGAGAGAAGTCTTTCGAAATGCAGTGAAAAAGGGAGCGGCCGCTATCATTGTCATACACAACCACCCCAGCGGAAACCCCACGCCAAGCCAAAATGATCTAGATATAACCAGGAGGCTTGAAGAGGCAGGGCAGTTGCTAGGTATACCGGTCCTTGATCACCTGATTATCGGTGACGGTATTTTTATCAGTTTAAAAGAAAAGATGCTGATGTAACCATCGGCTTAACCGCAAAAGGAAAGGAGCACATATTAATGTGTCTAAGCTTTTTTACCCAGGATATTGGAATTGACCTCGGTACAGCCAATACACTAATCTATACAAAGAATAAAGGAATTGTCCTAAATGAACCTTCTGTTATCGCGGTGGATGACGACACGAAAAAGATACTGGCGGTGGGAAGGGAAGCGAAGGATATGATCGGACGGGCTCCGGAACATATTAGCGTGATACGCCCTTTGCAGGATGGTGTAATATCTGATTTTATGATGACCCAGACCATGCTTCGGGAGTTTTTGCGCAAAGTGCTTCCGGAGAGGGCGTTGTTTACAAGAGCCAGAATTGTTGTGGGCGTACCTTCAGGGGTAACAGGAGTGGAAAAGCGCTCAGTAGAAGAGGTTGTACGCCAGATGGGGGCGAAAGAGGTTTATATACTGGATGAGCCCATGGCTGCCGCTATCGGTGTCGGCATTCCCGTGGATGCGCCCAACGGGCATATGATTGCTGATATCGGCGGAGGAACGTCGGACATAGCCATCATTGCTCTGGGAGGAATTGTCAACAGCATATCCCTGCGTATCGCCAGTGATGAAATGGATGAAGCGATCATTGCTTACCTGAGGAAGAACTACAACTTATTTATAGGTGCGAAGACCGCAGAAGATTTAAAAATCAATATAGGCTGCATTTATCCGGATATGGAAGGGGAAGATTCCAGGCTGACCATGGAGGCAAGAGGCAGAGATGTGATCACCGGACTTCCTAAATCCGTTACCGTCTCTTCAGTCGATATGATAAAGGCGTTGGAAGAGACCATAAGTATCATTGTGGAAGGCATTAAAACCACATTAGAGAATGCTCCGCCCGAGCTGTCCGCAGACATCGTTACCAGTGGCATTGTTCTGGCGGGAGGCGGTGCTCTGATCAAAGGTTTGGACAAGTTGATTCAAGACCAGACCGGTATCAAGGTAATCGTTGCGGAGAATGCTCTTGAGGCAGTTGCCCAAGGTACCGGAATGAGTTTGGAAAAGATCCAGAACATCAAACGTTATACCGCGAGAGATAAGAGGTTTTAGGAGTAGGCTATGAAGTGGTACCGGGAACACACAAGGGCTACCATAGCGGGAGTCATACTGCTGTTGCTGTTAAGCTTGACAGTTGCATCCTATGTAAACCAAGGCAGCAATTCATGGATCGGCATACAGCTGGAACGTGTCAGCGCGTTTTTGCAGGAACCGGTCAGCGATGCAGGTAACGGAGTTTCTACGACCATTAAAGGCATTTTTCAACTAAAGAAACTGCTGGCGGAGAGAGATGCGCTTTCGGAAGAAAACGCCCGGCTAAGGAGGGATCTCATCGACCAAGCTTTGTCTCGTGCTGACCTTGCGGAGCTCAGAAGTCTGACAGAAGCTATGAACTACATAGATCCTGCGGAAGACTACAGCTATGTGACTGCTAAGGTCATTGCCATGGATGGATCCAGCTGGTATCGTATTTTTACCATTAATTCCGGTTCCAGGGACGGCGTGAGGAAAAATTCCGTAGTGATTAACGGAGATGGCCTTGTAGGCAGAATTCTGGATGTGGGACCCAATTGGGCCAAAGTCATCACCGTCATTGACGAGAATAACGACGTGAGTTTTCAGGTTTTTCGTCAATTGGATCTTATTGGAATTCTCTCTGGTGACGGAGAAGGGAAAATTACCGGCTACATGCTGGACGAAGCAGCTTCTGTTATCGAAGGGGATACTTTAGTCACCTCCGGCATGGAGATCTATCCCCAAGGAATTCCTATTGGGAAGATTAGCCGCATTACCTGGGATAAGGATGCGCTGTTGCATACGGTTGAGATACAGCCTGCTGTTGATTTCACCAAAGTCCAAAAGGTAACGGTAATCATGACAGGCGCCGCGGATGCGGAACAGGCAGAGCAATGAAATACAGAAGCGCGTTTACTTTTTTTTTGGTAGGTTTTTTGCTCCAATCCACATTGGTGCAGAATTTTAACTTTGGGGGAGTTACACCCAACTTCCTGCTTTGCTTGACCATATTGTTCGGGTTTTTGTATCAGGGAAACCAGGGTATGGTTTTCGGTGTTATTTTTGGCCTTTTGCAGGACATTGCTTTTTCTGTCCTCATAGGCCCTGCTGCAATACTGTATTTTCTCATTGCTTTATTGATGAGTGAGATCAGGCATTATTTATACAGAGACAGTATACTGAACCTGTTTTTTGCCTCCGCCATTGGTACCGGAGTGTACTATATGGCGTACTGGCTTATACTCATGGTTTTCAAGGAAAACTACAGCTTTTTGTATATGCTGAAGGACGTTCCCATACTTTTGGGGTTTCATTTTATCGTCATGGTGATCTTCTACCTGACGATAGGGAAAAGATCCATCCGACATCCCCAAGATCGGTATTATAAGTCTCCAGTAAAATTTCGACTTTAGAAGTTTTGCGTACGAGTAAAGGAATAAACGGTTCAAATGAGATGGATTAAGTTCAGACACAACCAAATATTGCTGGCAGTTATGATTCTGATGACGATTTTGTTAGTCAGACTTTTTGACTTGACCGTAGTAGAGGGCAGTGAATGGGCAAAAGAAGCAGAGTCCATAAGCATCAAGCGCGTATATTCCTCTGCACCCAGGGGAGAGATTTTAGATCGCTACGGGCGTTTGCTCGCGGGCAACCGGCCTAGTTTTACGGTGTTCTTTTCGGAAGGCAACCTAAAGAACGTTGAGATCAATAAGCAGGCCTTGGAACTTGTGAACATGCTGGAACGAAACGGAGATATGATAAATGACAACCTGCCCATCATTCGAAATGCAGACGGAAGTTTTTATTACACCTACCAGAAGGTGATTGAAGGGTGGCTGGAATCCCAGGTGATGCCTGTGAATTATACGGCAGAAGATGCCTTCAACGAGATTCGTGCCAGGAACAGCATCGACGAAGGACTGGACCAATTTGAAGCGCAATCCCAACTTCAAACCATGTATAGTATTTATCCACCCATTTCTGTGAAGAACATGAAGTTCCTGCAGGATTTAGAGAAAGAAAGCTTTCTGGGTCGTTACTATTTGGACTACGGGCTGACAGCGGAGGAAGCTTTCGCATCCCTTCGTGAACGTTTTGAGATCAATCCATTACTGTCTGATGAGGAAGCGAGGAAAATCCTCATTGTTCGTAACGAGCTGGCAGCGCAAGGGTACTTAAGCTATATACCCGCCACGATTGCCAGCGATATCTGCGCGCAGACCATCGTAACTTTAGAGGAACGAGGATCTCTTTTCTCTGCCGTTGACGTAGTTGCGGAGTCGATACGCTATTACCCTAATGGGGCGACTGCTTCACACGTCATTGGGTATCTGGGAAAAATATCCGAAAGTGAGAAGGCCGGTTACTTGGAGAAGGGCTACAGTTCCAGCGACATGGTAGGGAAAGACGGTGTGGAGAAGTCATTTGAAGAAGCACTTCGAGGCATCGACGGAATCAAGAATGTAGAAGTTAATGTCTGGGGCGATTTCGTACGGACGATTAGCGAAACCAAGGCAGAAAAAGGGCAAACCATTTACTTGACCCTGGATCTGGAGCTGCAAAAGGTTGCTGAAAATGCTCTCAGTCAAGCTTTGGAAAAAATAAGAATCGCCGGCACCTTCGAGAGCGTCTACGGCAATTATAAATATGGCAAAGCATACAAAAATGCAAATGTGGGGGCTGTGGTGGCCATCGACGTTGAGACGGGAGATGTGTTAGCCATGGCATCCTATCCTGCCTATGATCCCAATCTCTTTGCGACAGGAATCAGCAGTGTGGATTGGGCCTCTCTTCAGTCCGTCAACCCCAGAGACCCGTTGGCGCCGCTACCGCTGTTCAATGTAGCGGCCAGAACAGCGGTCCAGCCCGGTTCGACGTTTAAGATGGTCACGGCAACGGCTGCGCTGGACAGCGGGCTGGATCCGAAGCGAAAGCTTCGGGATGGCGGCGCCGTTCGCAGCGGCAACCGCACCTATGGCTGCATCGTCTGGAATATGTACGGTAGCAATCACGGATACCTGGATCTTTACCAGGCCATAGAGGTGTCCTGCAACTATTATTTCTTTGATATAGCCACAGGCAGAGATTTCTATCGTGGTACTTCTTTGGGGCTGAAAGATGAGATGAACATCGAAAAGATTACCCAATACGCAGAGCAGTACGGGTTGGGTCAATCCACAGGGATAGAGATTGCGGAAACGGTAGTAGCCGTACCAAGCGAAGAGCGCAAAATGTCGGCCATGAAAACCTATCTAAGGAACGTACTGATCGGTCGGGCGGAGATGTATTTCAAAGATGAAATCATTGAAAATAAAGAACTGATGATGGAGCAAATCAATACAATTGTAGGATGGACCGAAGAGAATCCGAGCCGTAACACGATTTTAGAGCGGTTGAGCAAACTGGGAATACGGGAGGATATGATCGAAACGGTATGCGATCTCTGCAAGTTTTCTTACTTCAACCAGGCTGCATGGACTTTGGGCGACGAGCTGAACATCGCCATAGGCCAGGGTGAAAACGCCTATACACCCCTCCAGATAGCCAACTATGTTGCGACTATAGGTAATGGGGGAGTTCGAAATAAAGTGAGCCTTATCCGCGCAGCAGAAGGTCAGGGACTGATAGAGAAGGAAGCCGGAATTCCCATGGATATCGAGGATACGGGAATCCTGAAGGATATCACAGAGGGAATGCGCCGTGTAGCACACGGGAGTAGGGGCAGCGGCAGAAGCCTCTTTGCTAATTTCCCCGTTTCGGTGGCGGCGAAGACCGGTACCGCAGAGAGGGCCGGGAAAATTAATCCGGTGGATGAGGTAGAATATCTGAAGACCTATTTGAAGAGTATTAACTCTGCCTTATCCTGGGAACAGGTGGAAGCGGAAAAAGACCGTCTGCTAAAGGACTATACTGATGTCTACACATCGGAGAATTCAGCAGCAAGACAAGCGGTGTTGAACCTTTCCAGGGGGAAGGTCACCACGGCCACCATCGATAAGTTCAAGGATGATTATGACAACTTCTCCTGGTTTGTAGCTATGGCTCCGACGGATAAGCCTAAAATTGCCGTAGCGGTATTGCTGTTTCAGGGAGGAACCGGAGGCTATGCCGGACCTGTTGTCAGGGAGGTCATCGGAAAATATCTTGAACTGGATAAAAGCTATGAAGACTATAATTTGGATACTATCGCTACGGATTAGCGGATGATATGGAGAATGAGGGGAGAATATGGGACAAGTTATAGCTGTGACCTCCGGAAAGGACGGCGTGGGCAAGACTGTAATCGCATCAAACTTAGGAGTTGTGCTTGCACAGAAAAGACATTCTGTTGTTTTGATGGACTTGAATGTGGGGTCTCGCAATCTGGACATTTCGCTGGGTTTAGAAAATCGGATCGTTTATGATTTAGTAGATATTGTGTCAGGTGTCTGCAGGATTAAACAGGCCATGATCCGGGACAGGAGATTCCAAAATCTCTATCTCATTTCGGCTCCTCAGAGCAGGAACAAGGCGCCTATTACAGAAGGGCAGCTTAAGGCTCTGTGTCTGGAGCTAAAGCAGATTTTTGACTTCATTATTATAGATGCGCCGGCCGGAGCCGGAAACGCTTTGAGACAGGCGGTTTCTCCTGCTGACAGAGCTGTAGTTGTCACGGTTCCGGAGTATGCGGCCATCCGAGACACAGAAGGCATCAACGCTTTGCTCCTGAGCAAGGGGATTACCCATCGAAGTATAGTGATCAATAAAATAATGCCTGAACTGCATCAAACCGGTTTAGTCCCTGATCCGGAAGAAATTGCGGAAATTCTCAGGATGCCGGTTTCGGGATTGATTCCTTATGACCAGAACATCCATATTTCCACCAATGTCGGTATACCGATAGCTACTGTAAAAGAGAGCTATATTGCCCAAAATCTGAAGGGAATAGGAGAGAGGATTATATCAAAAATTGATGACTTTGCTCCGAATGCAGATGTTCAATACGAGACCTAGGGCAATCATGTTTGTCACCACGGAACTGCCTCCCGCGCTGATAAAGGGCAGTGTGATGCCGGTTACCGGCATAAGCCCCATGGTCATACCCACATTTTCGAAGATTTGGAAGAAGAACATACCGAATATGCCGATAACAATAAGGGACCCGAAGAGGTCCTTTGCTTTTCGTGCAATGCGAAGCATTCGGTAGAGGAAGATTGCATAAAGCCCGATAATCAAACTACCCCCTAGGAAACCCCATTCTTCAACGATGACAGAATAAATGAAGTCTGAATCTTGAACGGGAAGAAACTCCAATTCTTTCTGTGTCCCTTCAAAGAGACCTTTTCCTGTGATTCCTCCGGAGCCTATTGCTACCTTAGACTGCCACACATGGTAGTTGCCGGGAAGGGAGAGATTGTCCGGGTGAAGATAGGCGTCGATACGGTCTTTCTGATGGCCGGCCATAAACCGGTACGCGATTGGTATGCAAAGCACTACAACAGCTGTAATTTTAGCGTAAAGCTTTCCGTCTGCCCCTGCCGCGAACAACATGATTGCTGCGATGACGCAGATGACGATTGCATTGCCCAGGTCATTTTGAAGCACGGCAACGATTCCAACCACAGGCAGTACTACTGCACCCGCCAGAACGAACCCTTTGAAGGCGAACAGGCTCTCCTGACGACGGGAGAGAAACTCGGCATAACAGATGATAAAAGTAATTTTAACGATCTCTGCAGGCTGCAGGTTAACAGGACCCAAATCCAGCCATCCTCTTGAACCGTACTGTTCCAAGCCGATGACGGGCAAGAAGACAGTCAGCAGGAATAAGAGAGAGACGACATAGATGATTTTGCCCAGGCCGTCCAGAATTTTATAATCCACTAACAGGATTAGCAATAAGAGCACCATGCCGAGGCAGAAAGCAAGCAGCTGTACTTTCATACTGCGCGTAAAGACAAACCCGCCGTCATATGCAGTACTGCCGATGACAATAACGCTTATTACTGCGAAAACAAGCGGTATAAACAGCAATACTAAATCGATATTCTTCAATAATTCCCTGAAATACTGCATGAACGACACATCCTC
>CAYLVS010000003.1:21613-23224 GCA_964387185.1 uncultured Oscillospiraceae bacterium
CACAAAAATCTCTCGCCAATCTATTCCTGCTTTCAGATGCAGTAGTAATATCTTGACATCAAGCGACTTTGTAAATTATAATATACATTGTGTAATTATATCAATACCTAAATGCGATTGTACAAAATATAGATTATTGAAGAAGGAGGTGTTTTTGCTATAGACGAACTTTTATTAAGAATCATTATCACAATTGTAGCCCTTGCCTTGGGATTTTTGATTGGATATATATTCAGAAAAACAGTAGGAGAAAGAGCCATCGGCAGTGCCGAACAAAAGGCTAAAAATCTGATTTTAGACGCAGAAAATAGGTCTGAAACCATAAGGAAAGAAATAACCATTGAAGCGAAAGAGGAAGCCCATCGGATTCGTGGCGACATCGAGCGTGAAGTACGGGAGAGAAGAGCCGAGATTTCAAAATCAGAGAGGCGCCTGATTCAAAAAGAAGAAGCGATTGACAGAAAGACGGACAACTTAGAGAAGAGAGAAGAAGGCCTGATCAAAAAGGAACAGCGACTGGCGGATAAAGCCCAGGAACTGGACACATTTATAACAAAGCAGATTGAAGAGCTGGAGAGAATATCAGGGTATTCCGTTGAAGATGCAAAGCAGTTATTGCTTTCCAATGTGGAGAAAGAAATACGCTACGAAGCCTCTATCATGATTAAAGACATTGAGTTAAAGGCGAAAGAGGAAGCGGATAAAAAAGCGAAAGAGATCATCACCGGCGCCATTCAGAGGTGTGCGGCAGATCATGTAGCAGAGAGTACAGTTTCTGTAGTTGCACTCCCCAGTGATGACATGAAGGGTCGGATTATCGGAAGAGAAGGAAGGAATATCAGGGCGATTGAAACCCTTACCGGTGTGGACTTGATTATCGATGATACTCCGGAAGCTGTTATTTTATCGGGCTTTGATCCGGTAAGGCGAGAAATTGCAAGAATAGCCCTGGAGAAACTTATCGTTGATGGGCGTATTCATCCCGCGCGGATCGAAGAGATGGTGGAGAAGGCTGAAAAAGAAGTCAACAATATCATCAAAGAAGAAGGGGAGCAGGCTACCTTTGAAGTGGGAATCCATAATCTCCACCCGGAATTGGTAAAACTGCTGGGAAGATTGAAATACAGGACGAGCTATGGACAAAATGTATTGAAACATTCCATAGAGGTAGCTCATCTTGCCGGACTGATGGCCGGAGAATTAGGTTTGGACGTAAAACTTGCCAAACGCGCCGGACTGTTGCACGATATCGGAAAAGCGCTTGACCATGAGGTAGAAGGCACCCACGTGGACATCGGCATCGACGTACTGAGGAAATACAAAGAATCTGAAGCCGTTATAAACGGTATGGCTGCTCACCACGGTGATTACGAAGCGAAGAGCTTTGAGGCAGTGCTCATAACGGCAGCGGATGCGCTGTCAGCGGCAAGGCCCGGAGCGAGAAGAGAGACCCTGGAGTCCTACATAAAGAGACTGCAGACTCTTGAGGAGATCGCTAATACGACACCGGGAGTAGAGAAATCCTTTGCGATCCAAGCAGGGAGGGAGATCCGTATCCTGGCGAAACCGGAAGAGATGAATGACGAGGAGATCGTATTCCTCGCACGGGAA
>CAYLVS010000003.1:23234-24829 GCA_964387185.1 uncultured Oscillospiraceae bacterium
GATCGAAAACGAGCTTGAATACCCCGGACAGATAAAGGTCAACGTCATCCGGGAGACCAGAGCCATCGAGTACGCAAAATAGATATTGATATACACAATAAACGACAGGCGGCTCTTTGAGCCGCCTGTTCTTATGAGGTGGCATGGGGACGTTTCGTTTGCCACCCTAATACATATCGAATGGAGGAACTATGAAATTTGATACTGTAATCTTTGATTTGGATGGAACCATTCTATACACATTAGAGGACCTGACAGACAGCCTCAACGCGGTTTTTGAACGGCAGGGGTATGCATTGCGGAGCATGGAAGAGGTCAGGAGTTTTATCGGAGAAGGCTATAGGATGTTGCTTGAACGGGCTCTTCCCTCCGGAACGACGGCAGCGGAGATAGACCGCTGCACAGAGTTGTTCCGGGACGAATACTTTTCCAATATTGCCAACAAGACAAAGCCCTACGATGGAATTCTAACTTTACTAAAGGAATTAAAACGTCTGGGAATTCGTGTAGGAGTAGTCTCGAATAAGATGGATGAGGCCACTAAGGAAGCCTGCAGACACTATTTTCAAGGCTACATTGATGTCGCCATCGGCGACAGCCCTCTGCGCGCCCGAAAGCCCGCGCCGGACAATGTATATGAAGCAATTTACCAACTTGGATCTGAAATGCAAAAGACCATCTTTGTCGGCGATTCCAACGTGGACATTCAGACAGCGAAAAATGCAGGCTTGGCCTGTGTGGGCGTAACCTGGGGTTATCGTTCAAAAGACGTGCTGGTCCGTGAGGGGGCCGATTTCATCATCGATGAACCAATGGGGCTTCTGCCTCTGCTGAAGCATTAGAAACAGGCTCATCTTCCTTCCACAAATTAGTATAGAAATTCTGCAGTTATCGATGCCTCTATCAGTAACGGTCCCGGCATGATCTGCGTACCGGCTGCTTCCCTTTGAAATTGAAGAGGCTGAATGGGCAATGCGCTATTTTCAACGATACGAATGGGAATCAGGTCCGCCTGTATTCCCAAGTTCCTTGCAATCGATACAGCCTTCTGTTGTGCATCCTTTAGTGCCAGATTCAGCGCCTGCCGGTAGTATGAGTCACGATCTGACAAGTCAAAAGCAATGAACTCAACCCGGTTCGCTCCCATCATGACTGCCGTATCAACAATACTACCCACATCCTCAATCTGATTTGTTCGTATCTCCAGTATGTTACGAATGGTGTAACCTCTGTCAATTTGTCTTCCATTCTCAAAAATGTAGTTTTTATCGATAGAATATTGAAGAGTCTTGATGTCTGTAATTCCCATTGCCCTGAGGGCTTGTGTGGCGGCCTCAATTGCGCGTGCATTCTCTGCTTGCATGACCGTCAAGTCATATCCGGTAGTCTCCACGCCTAGATGTATGATGGCCAGATCCGGTGATGCGGCAACCTGGCCCTGCCCGGATAGGGTTATGCTGTTCTTTGCTGTGCGGCGCTCTGTGCAACACTTTGCCATAAATAAATACCTCCAATTCGCTTCATGGTCGGGATACTATAGAGCCTCCTATTAGGAGAACCTTTTATAAACAAGTATATCATTATATGTGATTTGC
>CAYLVS010000003.1:24929-26419 GCA_964387185.1 uncultured Oscillospiraceae bacterium
TCTATGGCTTATATTCACTTTAAGAATCAGCCATGGATTTGAATTTGGTCAATCTATGGCTGAATTTATTTGTTTAATTTTATTGACATTGACGTTACGTTAGGGTTTATACTATTTTCGTGAGGTGATGATAGTGGAATATACAGTGAACAAATTGGCAGGTATTTCGGGGGTGAGCGCCAGAACTCTGCGCTATTACGATGAGATCGACCTGTTGAAACCCGGGAAGATACGCTCTAATGGGTATCGCATCTACGGAATAGCCGAAGTGGATAAGCTGCAGCAGATCCTCTTTTACAGAGAAATGGGAGTCGGCCTCGAGGAAATGAAAAGACTGCTATCAGAGCCGGACTATGATCAAGCAAAGGCACTGAAAGACCATTTGGAAAACCTGATCCGAAAAAAGGATCAAATTGAAAGGTTGATCGAAACCGTACACAAGACCATTCGATCGATGAAAGGAGAAATAGAGATGAAAGATCGTGAAAAGTTTGAAGGATTCAAACAAAAACTCGTGGATGAAAACGAGGAAAAATACGGATATGAAATAAGATTAAAATACGGAAACAAGGCCGTGAATGCATCCAATGCCAAGGTGATGAATATGAATAAAGAACAGTACGATGAGGCTGAAGGGCTCAGCGATGAGATAAATAAGACACTGGTAGCAGCCATGGCTTCGGGAGACCCGGCAGGGGAACTTGCACAAAGAGCTTGTGAATTGCATAAGAAGTGGCTCTGCATGTTTTGGGAAGAGGGTATGTACACGAAAGAAGCGCATAGAAACCTCGGATTGATGTACGTAGCAGACGACCGTTTCAAGACGTATTATGACAGTATAGCCGATGGGTGTGCTGAGTTTCTAAGTAATGCTTTGGATGTTTACTGCGTAGAATAACCGCCACGGGGACAAACCGCCACGGGGACAGACCCCGTGGGTGCAAAATAAACCATAGGGACAGACACCGTGGGTGCAAAAGCAACCATGGGGACAGACCCTCGTCGGAGCAAACTCCGCTTTACTCAAAACACCCTTATCTTCTTGGTGTTTTTCACCGCTATGTTGCTCCTCCTCTTCCCCACAAAGTGTTCCGCTTTGCGGGGGCCCCAAAAAACCACTACGTGAACAAACCTATGATGCTTATGCTGCTTAAATTACGGATGAAAGGGAGGGAAGGAAATGTTCAGGGAAATGAGACTTAAGGAAAATATGACGACTCACGAAGAAGCGGTTGCGATGTTCAAAGAAGCTACCAACGGAGTCCTTGCTGTCATCGGAGACGAGGGGTATCCATATGCAGTGCCCATAAGCTTTGCATATGAGGAAGGCAAAATCTACTTTCACAGCACTTCAAGTACCAGTCACAAAATCGATGCTATTGTAAAGAATCCACGGGTGTCATTCTGTGTCGTTCTTCAGGATCAAATTATTCCTCAGGAGTTTAACACTCTTTATCGGAGCGCGATCGCTTTTGGCAAGGCTAGAATTC
>CAYLVS010000004.1:0-10696 GCA_964387185.1 uncultured Oscillospiraceae bacterium
TTGTCTACCGAAGAAGGGCAGGCCACGACGGGCACCAGGTCTTCTGCATTATAGTGAATTTCCTCTAAGTAATTTGCATCCATGTCTCCGGAAATGTTCGGGACATCCTTTAACGAGACTTTGCAATAATCTGCGGTCTTTTCATCGGGAGCAAAGATAGCCGCTTTTGCACCGGCCTCAACCGACATATTGGCCATGGTCATGCGGGATGCAACGCTCATATTCTCCACGGTGCTCCCTGTGAATTCCAGCGCCTTATAGTTGGCCCCGTCTGCTCCAAGGTCGCCGATGAGTCGCAGAATGATATCCTTGGACATCACATTGTTCGGGAGCTTTCCATCAATGGTTACCTTAATGGTTTCCGGAACCTTTACCCAGAGCTCTCCCGTGCCTAGAATTGCCGCCATTTCTGTGTAGCCCACGCCGGAGGAAAAAGCGCCGACACTTCCATAGGTAGTGGTGTGGGAGTCGGTACCGAAAACTATATCACCGGGCTTTACATAGCCCGCTTCCGTCATCAGCTGATGGCAAATTCCGTCGCTTCTGTGAACATTTTTGATTCCATGCTTGGCTACAAAGGCATCTCCTATTTGAAAATGCCGGACGTCTTCCACTCTGCTGGTGGGCACGAGATGGTCATAGATCAGAACCACCTTGTCCGGATCCCAGACCTTTGTAAAACCCATTTCCTCGAATTTCTCGGCCACAAAGGGAATGAAGATGTCATGAATCATGACGCGATCTACATTTACTGTCACGATATCGCTTGCACGTGTCTTATCTGATTTCAGGTTATTTGCTATTATTTTTTCTACACTCGTGTATCCCATTTTATCCTCACTTTGCTCGGCCCTACGCCAAGCCGTTTTTCTTTCTCATAGCGGCTACCAGCCCGCCGGCTTCGATGATCTCCATTAAGTTTTCCGGTAGGGGAGAAAGCTCATACTTTACACCCTTGTGTTCGGCAAATTCGCCGACGGAGACTTGGATTTGATCTCCTTCGACAACCACATCCGGGATGATGTCATTCTCGATGAGGAGGAGGCCGTTATTGATGGCGTTGCGGTAGAAAATTCTGGCAAAGGATTTAGCGATAACGCAGCTGACCTGCAGACTTTTGATGATCTCCGGTGCCTGTTCTCTGGAAGAACCGCAACCGAAATTCTTGCCCGCTACGATGATATCACCGGGTTTTATGGATTCGGCCAGCCGGGGACGAAGAGGAGAGAAAGCGTACTTTCTCATATCTTCGATGGATTCCATTGCTAAATATTCAGTGGGTATGATGATATCTGTATCGATGTCATCACCTAATACCCAGATCCTTCTCTTTATTTTCATTCTTACCTCCAAGTTGTAATGCTTCGGCGATTTCGGTAAAACTTCCTCTTTATCGCAGCAAATTTATAACAGTTTCAGATTGTCCGTACTATTGTTCCCGCTAAAGCTGAGGCTGCTACCGTTGCTGCCGACGCTAAATAAACCTGCGAGTCCTTATGACCGGCTCTGCCCTTGAAGTTTCTTGTACCTGTTGAAATCAGCACTTCTCCTTCGCCAATGACTCCCTGACAGCTACCCCAGCAGACGCTGCAATTGCTGTTCATGATCATGGCTCCGGCATCCATAAAGATGTCCATAAGCCCTTCTTGCAAGGCCTGAAGGTATACGCCATTAGAAGCAGGGGCGATGAGCAGCCTCACACTGTTATCGATTTTTTCACCTTTTAAGATGGCTGCAGCGGTACGTAGCTCTTCGATTCGGCCACTGTTGCAGGAGCCAATAAAGGCCTGATGAATTTTAACACCCTTGACTGCATCTACGCTCACCACATCATCCACCTTGTCCGGTCTGGCTACAACGGGTTGAATTTTGCTCAAGTCGTAGAAGTATTCTTTTTCGTAGACAGCATCAGGGTCGCTTACAAATAAATATTTCGCTTCCCGGCCGTAAGCTTTCAGATATTCCACAGCTTTTTCATCCGGTTGGAAAATTCCCGTCTTTGCACCGGCCTCCACGGCCATATTGGTCAGCACCATGCGTTCGTTGATACTCATAGCCTTTGCACCTTCGCCCGTAAACTCCATCACTTTATAAGTCGCGCCGTCGGCACCGATGTCTCCGATAATTGTTAGAATCAGGTCTCTGGGGTAGACACCTTCCGGCAACTTTCCGCTTAGGTGAAAGCGAAGGGTAGCGGGTACCATGACCCAGGATTTTCCCGTGACCATAGCGTAGAGGAAGTCTGTATTTCCAACGCCTGTACCGAAGGCTCCAAGGGCTCCGTAGGTGCAAGTGTGGGAATCGGCGCCAAAAATCAGTTCGCCGGGGCGCACATACTCTTCCATCATGATCTGATGGCAAACACCTTTTCCTTCATAAAATGCGATTTTGTGCTCCTTTGCAAAATCCCGCATTTTTTTGTGCGCTGCAGCCGTCTTGGGATTATCTGCAGGTACGTTATGGTCTATGATGAAGACTGGCTTATTCTTGTCGGCAATTCGAGGGTTCTTAAGTATACTGTTATACATATCTATGGTCAGATGTGTTGTGCCATCGTTGCTCATCAACCGATCAACATTAACTGTATGAATTTCTCCTGCTGAAACTTGGTCTTGGCCCGCTGCAGCAGCGAGGATCTTTTCACTGATTGTCATTCCCATTACTCTGCATCCTCCTTATTAAGATATTCTACCAGACCGCCTTCATTGAGAATCCTCTGCATGTAGGGAGGCAGCTTTGTACAGACCAATGTCTGATCTTCGATTCTAATTAGCCCTTCCGACAGATTCAGTTCTACAACATCACCTTGTTTAATGGTGTCATATGCTTTCTTGCAGACGATAGCAGGCAGTCCGATGTTGATGGCATTCCGAAAGAAAATCCTGGCAAAGGATCCGGCAATAACAGCCTTAACCCCTAATTCCTTTAGTACTCTCGGGGCCTGCTCTCTGGAGGAGCCGCAACCGAAATTCTCACCGGCAACAATGACATCTCCTGCTTGAACCTGGCCTGCAAACTCCTTGACAAGGGGCTCAAAGGTATAGGCCTTCATCTCATCGATGGTTGGAAGCAACAGGTATTGAGAAGGTATAATCTGATCCGTATCTACATTATGTTCAAACTTCCAGACTTTAGCTCTGTTCATAATATCTCCCTCATATATCCAATTGGTTTTGAAATGGATTATACACTAAATCACATAAATATTAAACCACTAATACGAAAGACTCCAACCTTGGGCAATATGAGAAACGTGGAAAGGTACAACCGATGTTGGGGTCAAGAGCCCTAGCCGAGTGTGCAGAATTTCAATTAATATGTGAATTCATTTTCATTGTCCACATACTAATTGAAATTTTGCACAGAAAAGGCCTTTTCCATTGCAAAATCCACAGACTACTTGAAATTCTGAACAGATTTCAAAGAAAGTTACGAATTATCCACATACTAATTGAAATTCTGCACAGCCGGCAATTTCAAGGGGGAAGTACCAATAAAAGAAACACGTTCATGGGCAGGCGTGATCCAAACGCGAAAGATATTGCAGTTGCCGGAAAAAGAGAAAGTGATATAATAAATATTAGGTAGTTATCAAAATCTAAGCGTAAAGCCATGAAGTGGATTTGAAACATTTAGGACTTTGCGTTTTTATGGAACAGTGGTGATAAAATGTCTTCTCTTATTATGTCAAATGGGGAATACGGCGACGACCGTTGGTATGGTCTTCAAAAATCTAACTTTGAACGCATCCTCTGCACCGATGGAGCAGCCGCAAAAGCAAGAGAGTTGGGAATCATTCCTGACGTTCTGGTCGGTGACATGGACTCGATCCATGCGGACGACCTCCTTTTTATGGAACAAAACCGGGTCAAATTCTATCGCCATCCACCGGAAAAGGACTTCACAGACACCTATTTAGCACTGGAGGTAGCGGAAGAAAACCTTTGGAATAACATCACCCTTTGGGGCGGAACAGGTGGGCGACTTGACCACACCTTAGCCAATTTATTCGGTGTGATTTCCTTTGTGCGAAGAGGAATGAACCTCATCTTCGACGAACCGGACTTAACCATTCATATCATCCGAGATCATCTATCCATAAAAGGAAGAATCGGAGATACCGTCTCTGTTTTTCCTATGGGGGAAACGGTTAAGGGCCTTACGTTGACCGGTTTCAAATATCCGTTGAATTATGCTACACTGGAACCGGACTATCCCATCGGTATCTCAAATATCTTGTTTGAAGAAGAAAGCAACATTTCTATTGGCTCGGGAATTTTGGCAGTCTTTCATAATAGAAAACTTGTTTAGATAAGTATTAACAGCATTTAAAAGAATAGATAGACAGGCTATGTAGCGTTAAGAAGCAGAGAACCTGTGTTTAGGGCTGTCATAGTTTCGCAACTATTTTCATAGATATAACGAGGTGAAATCCTTTCGCCTTGTTGTAATGCAAAGATGATATCTTAGCCACGGAAGGAGGTTGTATTATGAAAAGATTAAAGGAAGTCGCAGTGGCAAAGGGACTTGATATCGCCCTCAACTACCTGGATAAGGACATCGAAAAGAATCTTCCGAAACTGGTCGATTGGGCTGAAAGATTCGATATCAACAATAACATTAAAAAAGAACTCGATGTAGTGAAAATAACGGCTTTAAAACCGGGCAACAACTGGTACCGGTACATAGTCAGCATATGGAACACCATAGATTTGAGCGTAATTAAAAAGTTCTTCATCAACTTTGTCGTATACAGCAATATCGAGGGCAAGACGAAAAGACTTGAAGTTGCGGAGCAAAACCACTGCAATGTGCCCTGGGCCATCCTATTAGATCCTACAGCATCATGCAATCTGAAGTGCATTGGCTGCTGGGCTTCCGAATACGATACGAAAACCAGCATGACATTTGAAACCCTTGACAGCATCGTAAGGCAAGGGAAGGAAATGGGTACTTTTATGTACATTTTTACCGGGGGCGAACCTCTGGTCCGAAAAGGTGATGTGATCAAGCTCTGTGAAAAGCATAATGACTGTCAGTTTATGGCCTTTACAAACGGAACTTTGATCGATGCAGCATTTGCGGAAGAAATGCTGCGGGTAAAGAACTTTATCCCCGCAATCAGTTTGGAGGGTTTTGAGGAGGATACGGACGCCCGAAGAGGCAAAGGTACTTTCCAATCCATCATGCGGGCGATGAAAGTATTGAGAGAGAAAAAGCTTCCCTTCGGAGCTTCCTGCTGCTATACAAGGCAAAACACCCAGGTTATAGGAAGTGAACCATTCTTTGATTTTCTACTGGAGCAAGGCTGCCTGTTTACCTGGCTTTTTACCTATATGCCTGTGGGGGTGGATGCGGTGCCCGAACTCATGGTTACAGCAGAGCAGCGGGAATTCATGTACCATCAAGTGAGAGAGTTCCGCGAGACCAAGCCTATCTTTACCATGGATTTCTGGAACGATGGTGAATATGTAGACGGCTGCATTGCAGGCGGGAGGTGCTATCTGCACATCAATGCCAATGGCGATATTGAGCCCTGTGCTTTCATACATTATTCCGACACAAATATTCATGAGAACACACTGTTAGATGCCTACAAGGCTCCGTTATTTCAAGCGTACAAGAAAAACCAACCTTTCAATACAAATTTGTTGAGGCCTTGTCCTTTGCTGGACAATCCGGATCGATTAGAAAAAATGGTCGTGGAAAGCGATGCATATTCCACAGACTTAAAAGATCCTGAGGACGTGAATGATCTATGCAATAAGTGTCGATTGACAGCAGAATCTTGGGCAAAAACCGCCGACAGACTCTGGAAAGACGCAGACCGCCATTGCACTTTGTCTTCGGAAAGGATATAATATACACAAATCCAAATCTTTCCTGAATGGCCGGAGGTGCTTATGGAGTCTACAAATCTTATCATCCGCGAAACTGTTTTTTCTGACTGCGCTTTCTTTGCGGAATGGGAGCAAAAATCTTATATACAGGAAAGTTTCACGATGTCCAGCGAGCGGGATTACGAGGAAATCGTAAAAGAGTATGTCATTCGCACACTGGAACCGGACAAGCTCCAGTTTACGATCCTTTATCGGGAGGAAGAAAGGCCAATTGGCAGAATTTATATCAGCAACGTAGATACCCATGCGGATTCTCTGGACATTACCCGAATCTATATAGGCGAAGAGGAATACCTGCGCAAAGGCCTTGGCGAGGAAGCCATGCGCCTGATTCTGGAATACTGTTACATTCATCTTCATACGGAGCGTGTGAGCCTAGATCATCTGCCCACTAACCACAGAGCAGATGAACTTTACAAGAAGCTGGGATTCCAAGATGAAGGTGTCATGCGTAACGCAGGCAAAAAGAATGGGCGATATGTAGATCTGCACTTAATGTCCATGCTGAGGGCAGAATACTACGAAAACTGCAGACGGATTGTAGAGTAACGATAATGAGGTGGGAATGGACAAAAAGTTGGACATGCCAATTTATCTGTTCCATCAAGGAACAGCAACAAGAGCCTATGAGCTTTTAGGAGCGCATCCATTCCGGGAGGGTGAACGGGACGGTTATGTGTTCCGCTTGTGGGCACCAAAGGCTAAAAACGTCTATTTGACGGGGGAATTCAATCATTGGGACCCCTTGTCTGCCCCCATGAAGAAAATTACGAAACAGGGACTTTGGGAGATATTCCACCCGGGCGTCAAGCAATACGATTTGTACAAATACACCGTAGAGGATCGGGATGGCAACATGCATTCCAAAGCAGACCCCTACGGTTTTCATATGGAGACACGGCCGGCCACCGCCTCGCGAGTTTACAATCTAAGTGGTTATCGGTGGGAAGATAAAGAATGGATGAATCAACGAGCAGGGACACTACCTTATGCTAGACCAATTAACATTTATGAAGTACACTTGGGTTCCTGGAAAAAATATACGGATGGAAATTATTTTGATTATGGGAAAATAGCTTCGGAACTCATTCCTTATGCGTTGGAAATGGGGTATACCCATTTGGAACTCATGCCCATCAGCGAATATCCCTTAGACGCATCCTGGGGTTATCAAGTGCTGGGCTATTATGCACCTACCTCCAGATACGGTACGCCGAAAGATCTTATGGCTTTTGTCGACGCATGCCACAGGGCAGGCTTAGGCGTTATATTGGACTGGGTTCCGGGACATTTTCCAAAAGACGGGGAGGGGCTCTTCCGTTTTGACGGAACCCCTTGTTATGAATATGAAGATCCATTGAAGAGCAGTCATGAAGAATGGGGTACCATGATCTTTGACTGGGGTAAAAATGAAGTGCGCAGCTTCCTTATTTCTAATGCCATGTTTTGGTACGATCTCTACCATGTGGATGGCCTTCGCGTAGATGCAGTTGCATCCATGCTCTATCTGGATTATGGCAGAGAGAATGGAGAATGGCGCCCTAATTGTTACGGTGGAAGAGAAAATCTGGAGGCCGTATCCTTCCTGAAGGATCTCAATAAAGCTGTGTTCAGCAGCTATCCAAATGTCCTGATGATTGCGGAGGAATCCACCGCGTGGCCATTGGTCACATCCCCTACAGATGCTGGTGGTTTGGGATTCAACTTCAAGTGGAATATGGGATGGATGAACGACAGCCTGGATTATATGAAAACGGATCCACTCTTTCGTAAAGGGATGCATCACGCTTTGACGTTCCCGCTAACCTACGCCTTCTCCGAAAACTATATTCTGCCCTTGTCACACGATGAGGTGGTCCACGGCAAACGTTCTTTACTGAACAAAATGCCCGGGAGCTATGAGGAGAAATTTGCAGGCTTGCGAGCCTATTACGGATATATGATGGCGCATCCCGGGAAGAAACTGCTTTTCATGGGTGGGGAGTTCGGTCAGTTTTCCGAGTGGGACTATGCAAAGGAACTGGATTGGCTGCTTCTGGACTATGATCTTCACAAGCGGATGAAGGATTACGTTGCAGACTTAAACCACCTCTATCTGACCCATGAACCTTTATGGGAAACGGAAAAGGACTGGAAAGGATTTCGCTGGCACGTGGCAGATGATTCTGCAATGAATATTATCGCATTTTCCAGAATAGGATTAAATGGACAAGAACTGTTGATTATCTGCAATTTCGCTCCCCTGTTTCGGGCAGACTACCGATTGCCGACAGAAGGCCTGAAAGATTATGTTCTCCTGCTGGATTCCAATCATACGAAGTATGGGGGAAGCGGCGAGGGGATTAAGGAAGTTCTTAAAGCACAACAAGATACAACGACCCAAAAGTACACTGTTTCATTGGATCTACCACCCTTATCTACATTGTATTATCAGCGGAGGTGATTGAGTATGTCATACGGGCAGAAAAAGGAAATGATCGCCATGCTTCTAGCGGGAGGCCAGGGAAGTCGTCTGGGAATCCTTACAAAGGACGTGGCAAAACCGGCAGTACCCTTCGGAGGCAAATACAGGATCATTGACTTTCCCCTGTCAAACTGCATCAATTCGGGGATTGATACCATCGGAGTCCTGACGCAGTACCGGCCCCTTGAGCTGAATGCTTACATAGGAAGCGGACAGCCCTGGGATCTTGACCGGCTCTATGGAGGTGTCTTTATCCTTCCTCCGTATATGGACGGAAAAGGCGGTGAATGGTATAAGGGCACAGCCAACGCCATCTATCAGAACATGAACTTTATCGACCTGTATGACCCTGAATATGTACTGATCCTTTCGGGAGACCATATCTATAAGATGAACTACGATTTGATGCTGGATTATCACAAGGAGAAAGAAGCCGACTGCACCATTGCTGTCATTCAGGTACCCTGGGAGGAAGCGAGCCGATTTGGGGTAATGACTGCCGCTCTCGATGGCAGAATCCTTGAATTTGAAGAGAAACCCAAGGAACCGAAAAGCAACCTGGCTTCTATGGGAGTCTATATTTTCAGCTGGAAGAAGCTTAGAGAATACTTGAATAAGGATGAGGAAGATGAGTCATCCAATAACGATTTCGGGAAAAATGTGATACCGAGCATGTTGTGTGCCGGTGAAAGAATGTTTGCCTACGAGTTCAAAGGCTATTGGAAGGATGTAGGAACGATTCTATCTCTCTGGGAAGCCAATATGGATACACTGAACCCCAACGTACCACTTGAGCTGGACGATCCCCCCTGGCGTATTTATTCAAGAAGCTCCAATATGCCACCTCAATATATCGGAGAGGATGCATCTCTTTCAAACTCCAGCATTGCGGATGGCTGCCACATAGAAGGTACCGTGGAAAACAGCATTCTCTTTCCCGGCGTAACGGTGAAAAAAGGTGCACGAGTAACCAATTCCATTATCATGCATCATGTGGAAATTGAGGAAGATGCGTGTATTGGCTACACCATCGTTGCTCCGAGTGCTAAAATAGGAAGGGCGGCCAAGCTGGGGGACTGCGGACGGGAAGAAAGCGGAAAGGTCCATAAAGAGATTACCGTAGTCGGCGAGTGTGTTACTGTAGGAGATGGCATGGTGGTTCCGGTCGGCGTTTCTGTTGATGAGAACATCTTTGATGAGGAGGCGAGATAATGAACATTCTAGGTATTATTTTCTCCTATTCGGAGAGAGAAAATCTGCGTGAACTGACCAGGATGCGTACAATAGGTTCTCTGCCTATGGCCGGAAAATTTAGGATCATCGATTTCCCGCTCTCCAACTTCGTTAATGATGGAATCTATGACATTGCTGTCCTCGCGAGAGAAAATTATCATTCTCTGATGGATCATCTGGGGGCAGGAAAAGAATGGGATCTGATCCGTAAAAGAGGAGGGCTCAGAGTATTGACCCCTTATGGAAAGGCTGAGAGCGGTCGTAATGGCTTATATCGCGGAAGCATCGAAGCTCTTTCCAACAACATGCATTCCTTCCGGCGCTCTATGGCGGATACGGTTATTCTGGCAGAGACCAGCATCCTCTATAGCATGGATTTCAACCAACTGGCGCAAACGCACATAGACAGTAATGCAGATATTACAGCTGTGTACACGAGACAGCTGAACGGCTATCCTACCGTTCCCATGGGTGTGGCCATCTTGCGTTTCAATGAAGAAAACAGACTTTACGACCTGAACATCAACAAAGATGATATGAGCCGACAGGACGTCTGCTGGAGCACGGGGGTCTATGTAATAAATAAATCCCTACTTGAAAGTCTTGTTGCCGACGCCATGGCTTACGGCAAATACGATTTCAATGAAGATATTGTTCATCGGTTAGCCGGCAATTTGAATATTCAGGGATATGAATACAAGGGGCATCTGCTCGAAGTCAGCAGTGTAGCCGGTTATATGAAGGCTAATATGAACTTTTTAAATCCGCAATTTAGAGAAAAGGCGTTCCACCAGCCTATCTATACAAAGAGCAAGGACAGCGTGCCGGCCAGGTACTTTGCAGGGTGCAATGTGAAAAACTCCATCATTTCGGATGGTTGTCGCATTGAAGGTACAGTAGAGAATTCTATTATTTCCCGCAATGTAATCATCGGAAAGGATGCGGTTGTAAAGAATTCGATAATCATGCAAAATACGGAAATCATGAAGGGAGTTCGCCTGGATCATGTAATCCTGGATAAGGATGTCATAGTCAGAGAAAATAGACAGCTATCGGGCCATGTGACGTATCCGGTAGTGGTAGAAAAGGCAAGTATAAT
>CAYLVS010000004.1:10796-25895 GCA_964387185.1 uncultured Oscillospiraceae bacterium
AGCACAGAAGCTGTGCCATTTGCAAAGACCGGCGGATTGGGGGACGTCATCGGCTCCCTTCCGGGAGAATTGATAAAGCAGGACGTAGATGCTAGAGTAATGCTCCCGCTTTATAAGAGCATTAAGGAGAAATACAGAGAGTCGCTGGTTTTTCAAAAGGATTTTCCTGTTGATTTGGGCTGGAGAACCTGCTATTGCGGACTATTCTCCATGGAATACAACGATGTTATCTATTATTTCATAGACAACGAACAGTATTTTCTGCGAGACGGGTATTATGGATATTATGATGACGGAGAACGATTTGCCTATTTCAGCAAGGCAACTTTAGAGGCTTTACAGTATTTGGATTTTGAGCCGGAAGTGCTTCATTGCAGCGAATGGCAAAGCGCCATGGTTCCTGTGTTTCTTAAGACTCTTTATAAGCAGGAGCCGCAGTACAAGAGTCTGCGGACGGTCTTTACGATACACAACATCGAGTATCAGGGTGTTTATGGAAAAGAGATCCTGGAGGATCTCCTGGGGTTGAACCCGGAGCAGGCAAGTCTGCTGCTTATGGATGGTAATGTTAACTTCATGAAAGGAGCTATCGTTACCTGCGACAGTCTAACTACCGTAAGTCCATCTTATGCGGAGGAAATCACCTATCCATTCTTTGCACACGGGCTTCATTCCATCATAAAGGAAAACAGGTATAAGCTCTCGGGAATTATAAACGGCATCGACTACAAATTATACAACCCTTATCGTGACAAGGCCCTCCCTTTTAAATATTCGAAGAACAGTACAGAAAAGAAACAACTGAACAAAGAAGCTTTAAAGGAGGAAGTTGGGCTGGACACAGGTATTGATGCACCCCTCATCGGCATGATTGGCCGTCTGGTGGAGCATAAAGGTCTTTCCCTTGTAACACACGTTTTCGATCAAATGATGAACAATGGAATTCAGTTCGTCCTGCTTGGAACAGGGGATGTGAAATTCGAACAGTTCTTCAGAGAAAAATCCAGACAATATAAGGGGAGAGTGGCTGCAATAACTGCATTCTCATCGGAGTTGGCTAGTCGCATCTACGCAGGGGCAGACCTCTTTCTCATGCCCTCGGTCAGCGAACCCTGTGGGTTGGCTCAGATGATCGCTTTGCGCTACGGTACAATTCCTATCGTAAGGGCAACGGGCGGATTAAGAGATTCAATCGTGCCATACAATCCCCAGACAGAGAAGGGGAATGGTGTACGCTTCGAAGCCGTCAACGCTCACGACATGCTGGACGCTGTTCAGAGAGGGCTCAAGCTGTATCAGGAACCGGAGCATTGGCATAAATTAATGCAAAATGCCTTCAAAACGGATTGCTCCTGGAAGAAATCTGGGATAGAATACGTGAAGCTGTATGAATCGCTACTACGAAAGGACTAGGACTATTAATGAACTCACTTTGTATAAATACTGTATGCACTCCTGAAGAACTCACAGAACTCATACGCAAGAAACTGCTGCGGCAGTATGGCAGAGATCCGGATTCCGCAAACAAAGCAGAACTGTATAAAGCAACTTGCCTGGTGGTTCGCGATATTATGTCCGAACTGCAGTTGAATACCTATGACGAGGGCAGTGCCCATCAGAAAAAAGAACTCTACTATTTGTCTATGGAATTTCTTCCCGGAACCTCATTGAAAAACAACGTTTTTAATCTGGGACTCAGCGAAGCTTTGGATAAAGCAATTTCAAAGCTTGGTGCAAGCTTGGATTGTCTCTATAACATGGATCCGGATGCGGGTTTGGGTAACGGCGGTCTTGGCCGTCTGGCTTCCTGCTACCTGGATGCGATTGCCACGCAGGGAATGGCAGGGCACGGCATGTCCATTTGCTACGAATACGGTATATTCAAGCAAAAGATCGACGAAGGCCGGCAAAAAGAGGTTGCCGATGATTGGCTAGACCTGGGAGAGGTATGGCTTCGTTCCAGAGAAGAAGAGACCAAAGAAGTTCATTTTGGAGGCAAACTTAAGGAAGACTGGAACGCAAACGGGGAAATGAAGTTAATTCATACTGATTATACTACAGTACTGGCTATTCCCCGGGACATGTTGATCACCGGCTATGACAGCCCGGTAATTAATACGCTGCGGTTATGGGAATCCACTTCTCCCGTAGGCATCGACATGGAACTCTTCGCCAAAGGCAAATATCTCCAGGCAATGGAACAGAAACACATGGCTGAAATCATTTCAAAGATTCTATACCCGGAAGACGCACACAGGGAAGGAAAGAGCCTGCGCATCATGCAACAGTACTTCTTCATCTCCGCATCTATGCAGACCATTGTAGATAAACATCTCAGAACATTTCCCAATCTGGACAACTTCAGCGACGAGGCCGCGATTCACATCAACGACACCCATCCCACCATGGCCATCCCGGAGTTAATGCGGATATTCATTGACGAGTACGGTTACCCCTGGGACGACGCCTGGAAGATTGTAACCTCTTCCGTGACCTATACCAACCATACCATCATGCCTGAAGCCTTAGAAGTATGGCCGGAAGAACTCTTCGCAAAATTGTTACCGAGGTTGCATTCCATCGTATGGGAAATAAACAGAAGACTTCATGATAAGCTGAAAACGACATTTCCACATGACGAAAATCTAAGAAACCGCATGTCCATCATTCACGATGAAAAACTGCGCATGGCAAACCTCTGCGTGACAGCAGCTCATAAGGTCAACGGGGTGTCTTCCTTACACAGCGGAATCATTCGGGATCAGTTATTTAGCGGTTTTGCACAGATGGACCCGGATAAGTTTACGAATGTAACTAACGGTATTGCCTATCGCCGCTGGCTCTGCCAGGCGAATCCAAAGCTATCCGCTTTGCTGGATGAGATCATCGGACCGGGATTCCGCAAGGATGCAGACGAATTGATAAGGCTGAAAGATTTCCGGAATGACTCTGCCGTTCTTCAGAAATTAGAGGAAATAAAGCTTCAAAATAAGGAAAAACTAGCCAAGTACATCAAGGAACAGAACAAAATTATTGTAAACCCGGAATCCATCTTCGATGTACAGGTCAAGCGAATTCACGAGTACAAGCGTCAACTGCTAAACCTATTGCATGTGATTCATCTTTACAACGAAATCCGTGACAATCCCTACGGTGACTTTCAACCACGGACATTTCTATTTGCAGGAAAAGCTGCGGCAGGTTACTACATTGCAAAGCAGATTATACGTCTGGCCTACCATCTTTCCGAAGTCATCAACAAAGATCCTATTGTAAAAGACCGTTTAAAAATAGTATTTTTAGAGAACTACTCTGTGAGTCAGTCCGAAATCATCATGCCTGCAGCAGAGGTATCGGAGCAGATTTCTTTGGCTGGGAAGGAAGCTTCAGGTACAGGCAATATGAAGCTGATGATCAACGGGGCCGTTACCCTGGGAACCCTAGACGGAGCCAATGTTGAGATTCATCAAGCAGTGGGTGACGACAACATCTTCCTTTTTGGCATGAATGTCGGGGAGGTAGAAGCTCTTCGCAATTCAGGTACCTACAGCCCCTGGAGTCTCTATCAGAACAACGTAGATATCAATAAAGTCATAGGCTGTATATCGGAGAAAATCAACAACGAGAATTTTAGCGAGCTGCTCAACTATCTCACAGCCGGTTATAACGGTGGTGCGGATCCATTTTTCGTCCTTGCCGACTTTGAGTCCTATAAAAATGCCCAGCAGGATCTTGCAAGGGCATATGCAGACAGAGACCGCTGGAACCGTATGTCTCTCACCAATATCGCGTCTGCCGGCGTCTTCTCAGCAGACCGGGCGGTAAGGGAGTACGCTGAGCGGATCTGGAAGATTAGGCCTTTGTAGGTGTGGAAATGTCAAAGAAACCATTTCAATGCCCCCGGTGGATGACAGAAGGCGTCATGTATCAGATTTTTCCGGACCGGTTTGCGAGAAGCAAGAACTACCCTGTTCCCGCAATGGATAAAGATCATTTTCTCCGAGAGGACTGGGGAGGAACTCCCAACCATTTGCCCGATGAAAAGGGCATAATCAAGAATAACGACTTTTTCGGTGGTAATCTTCAAGGAATTATAGAAGAATTGCCCTATTTGCAGGATTTGGGTGTGACGGTAATCTACCTGAACCCCATTTTTGAAGCGTATTCCAACCACCGATACGATACGGCGGATTTTATGAAGATCGATCCTATGCTTGGCACAGAGGATGATTTTCGGGAACTTTGCGGCAAAGCGAAAGAAGCGGGGATGCGCGTCATTTTGGACGGAGTTTTCAATCACACCGGTAGTGACAGCGTTTATTTCAATAAATACGGGCGGTATCCAGAAGTGGGGGCCTACCAGAGTGAAGACTCCCCTTATTTCAAATGGTTTCGCTTTATCGAATATCCGGCCAAATACGAGTCCTGGTGGGGCATCGATACTCTACCTCATGTGAATGAAACGGATCCCGGCTACATGGACTACATTTTAAATAATTCCGATTCCGTCATTCGCCACTGGCTTGCCTGCGGCGCTTCAGGCTTTCGTCTGGATGTGGTGGACGAACTGCCGGATGAATTTCTCGACAGATTTCGCGAAGTAGTAAAAGAATACGATGAAGATGCTGTCATCATCGGCGAGGTCTGGGAAGACGCAGCCACAAAGGTCAGCTATGGACAAAAGCGCCGCTATCTGGAAGGCGACCAACTGGACAGCGTCATGAACTATCCTCTGCAAAAGGGAATTATCAGTTTTTTTAACGGTCTTATTTCAGGAAACCGGCTGTCTCAAATCGTAGAGGGACTCATGCAGAACTATCCGGAAACGGTGTTTTATGGACTTATGAATATATTGGGAACCCATGACACTGCCAGAATACTCACCGTATTTGAAGAGCAAGGCGGCCACGCACAGCAGAAACTCTTTGCATCCATTCTTATATGGGCGCTAATGCCCGGGATTCCCTGCATCTATTACGGCGATGAAATCGGCATGAAAGGTGGTCGGGACCCTTTCAACCGGGGTTGCTTTGTACCTGACAAGGGTGACAAGGATATCCTCCTGCATTATAAAAAACTCATGACTTTTCGGAAAAAGTTGCAGAGCTTTGAACCGCTGGAGGATTTAAAACTCCTAACGGAGACCTCCGAGGAGAACATGTATCTTTTTCACAGAGAAGGCAAGGAATGCCGGCTTATTGTTGCTGTCTGTAGAGAAGGGGAGAACTACCTGCCTCTGAATCTGGCGACCGGCGAAAGGATTGAGGAATTCTTCATAAGCGGTGACGTGGCTTTTGCAGATTTGAATACCTTCCGGCTTAAGGGCTGCTCCGGTGTGGCTGTATTGATTTTGAGCGCAGGAGAGAATGGAAATGTCTAATCAAAACAAGATGGCGACAAAGCCAATGTTGCCACTCATAATAAGTATGGCATTGCCACCGCTCTTCTCCATGTTTATGCAGTATTCCTATAATTTTGTGGACAGCATGTTCATATCCTGGGTCAGTGAAGATGCGCTCACTGCTGTTTCTCTTTCGTTCCCCATTACAACGCTTATGATTGCATTATCTATATGGCTGGGTGTAGGGATTAACGTTCTGGTAGCGAAATATCTTGGACAAGGCAAGCAGGATGAAGCCAATAGTGTTGTCTCACATGGGTTAATCCTTTCATCGGTATGCGGAACTATTATGGTTATTATTTTATTGATCATTATAAAGCCGTACTTTTTATTGTTTACAGATGATCCGGTCATCTATGAACTCTGCTTGGATTATATGTATATATGTGCCTTTTTTCAGCTTCCGAATATGGTGCATATCGCAGTTCAAAAGATCATACAGGGCACCGGCAATATGATTGCGCCCATGGGTTTTCAGCTTGCAGGGGTCGTGCTGAATTTCATCCTTGATCCGCTTCTTATCTTTGGCCTGGGACCTTTTCCGGAAATGGGAATTAAAGGTGCTGCGATATCCTCCTTGTTAGGCTATACATTATCCACAATACTGGCTTTTTATATGCTGATTTTCACAAAACAAAAGGTTCGCATAAAGACGAAGGGATTTAGACTGGATTTTTTGATTTTTACAGACATTTTTATCATTGGCTTTCCGTCTTTTGTTATGAATGCCCTTGGGGCATTCATGGTAACATTTGCAAATATATTCTTAATTGCCTACTCAACAACTGCGGTAGCTTTCTTTGGAGCCTATTTCAAAGCACAGCAGATGATAGTAATGACCGTAAACGGCTTGATTCAAGGTTGCATACCGATTATGAGCTTTAACTACGGTGCCCAAAACAAGGAACGCCTCGATCTGGCATTTAAATTTGGAACCATAATTGCTGTTGTAATGATGGGTGCGGGTGCGCTATTTTTATCGGTGTTTCCGGTGCAGATTCTCAAAATATTCATGGCTTCGGATGAGATGATATCATTCGGGGTTTTGGCTCTCAGAATTATGGCGGCGAGTTATATTTTCAATGGGATTTCTACTATGGTGGCGTCCTATATGCAATCAACGGGGAAGGTCAGATACAGTATCAGAATCAACCTGATGCGACAACTGATAATTTTATTTCCGGCCATGTGGTTGCTAACAAATCTGTTAGGGATGAGCGGCGTATGGTTTGCCTTTATCGTAGCTGAGATCTTAACATGCTTATACAGTTTTTATGTTTATAAGAAACATCCACTGAAATTTGAATAAATTCTTTGTTTCGGGTTGTTTCACTTTTTTCTCTAAGTCAATCTTCCAAAGTGCAAAATTTCAACTTTTGTGTGGATTTCTGTCCTCATTCGATGAAATTTGAGCAAAACATCAAGTAATGCGTGAGTAAATGGAATAATATGGGAGATTGTTCACGCAAAAGTTGAGATTTTGCACACTCGCTGTAATACCGGCAGAGCGGGAAGTTAGATCATTAATAGTCCGAAAAATATGATATTAATGATGTTTGTTGACATTGGCGCTTTAGTGTAGTAGTATGGGACAGTGATAAATAATGAAAGGCGACTACATAATGAAGCGGTTTGACAAAATTACCCCGGAAGGCACAAAAGACCTACTCTTTGAAGAATGCAGGATACAGAAGGAGATCACCGATCGCCTTCATGCTGCATTTATAAAGGATGGCTATCATCAAGTAGTCACACCGGGTTTCGAATTTTACGATGTTTTCTCCACGGCGGAGATGTACTATCCGCAGGAAACCATGTATAAGTCTTTAGACAACAAGGGCAGGGTTCTGGTGGCAAGGCCTGATTCCACCATTCCAATTGCCCGTCTGGTCTGTTCCCGGTTGAAAGATTATCCTATGCCGTTGAAGCTCTACTATGAGCAGAAGGTATTTCGAAACAATCCCGGGCTCCGCGGACGCAACAATGAGATGCTACAGATGGGCGTGGAACTCATCGGAGATGCATCTTTTGAATCCGATGTAGAGCTACTGGCCTTGAGCATAAAAGCGCTGTCATCTTGTGACTCAGGGGATGTCCGGATCGAACTCGGCCACGTGGGCATCTTTAAACTGTTGATGGAACGTCTATGCATTGACACCGATGGAAAGGCTCGCATTCACCAACTCATTTCCACCAAGAACTATGCCGCTTTATCTTCCAAACTGGATAAGTGTGAACGTGATCAGACTGCGGCGATTCTGCGGGAGCTGCCGAAACTTTTCGGAGGCAGAGAAGTCTTTGGAAAAGCTAAGAGTTTGTTTGACGGATACGATGAAAAGTTGATCGACATGTTGGAATATCTCAAGTCCATCTATGATGCCCTGACAAATTTCGGACTTGATGAAAGCGTAATCATAGATTTTGGTCTGGTCAATCAGGCGGACTATTACAGTTCTCTCGTATTCAAAGGCTATACATCGAAAGCCGGAGAGCCGGTGTTGTCCGGCGGTCGCTACGACAACTTATTGATGGATTTTGGTTGCGATCTTGCTGCCACCGGTTTTGCAGTCAATGTGGACCAGATCTCGGCCGGCATTCTGAATCACGGTGAAAACGGCCGTTCGCCGAATGGAGATGGGAGGCTGCGTATCGCTCTTACGAAGGGACGGCTGGAGAAGAGCGCCCTTGAGCTTTTTGAAAAAATGGGGTTTGATTGCAGCCATTTGAATGACAAGGGAAGAAAGTTATTTCTTACCATTCCCGGTCAAGACATCGATGTGGTATTCGGTAAAGCGGCGGATGTGATTACCTATGTAGAACATGGAGTCTGCGATCTGGGTATCGTAGGTATGGACACCATTATGGAGCAGGGGGGCAGCTTCTATGAAGTGCTGGATCTGGGTTTTGGTCGGTGTCGATTCGTGTTGGCAGCGCGGTCGGAAATAGATTTCTATTCCGGTTATTCTGTAAAGAAAGTGGCCACAAAGTATCCGAAGATTACGAGGGATTTCTTTGAAGAAAAGGGCATGGACGTGCAGATTATTAAAATAGAGGGTTCGGTAGAACTGGCTCCTCTGCTGTCCTTGGCGGACGGCATAGTAGATTTGGTAGAGACAGGAAAAACCTTGGCGGAAAACGGCCTAGCCGTCGTGAATGACATCCGAAGGATATCAGCCCGCCTCATCGTCAACGAGACCAGCATGAAGTTGAAGAAAAAAACCATCGATGTTTTTATAGACAACATGGCGGAAAAAGTAGAAAAGTAGTAATTCAAAATTGAACAATATATTGGGGAAAACCTATGCAAATCGTTAAGAGTAATCAAAACAATATACCAATGCTCCTTAGAGAGATGAAGAGCCGAGCCGGAGAGACGGATCGGGAAGTAAGGGACGTTGTGGAAGCCATCATAAGGGATGTCCGGGAGGTGGGAGATGAAGGGGTACGAAAATATGAGCGAAAGTTCAGCGGAATCTCTGCCGAACCTTTTGAAATACCTTCCGTAGAAATGAAACGTGCATTTGACGATGTAGATGACAGGTTCAAGCAGGCCCTTGGCAACGCAGCCGAAAACATTAAGGAATACCATGAAAGGCAAGTCCAAAGTGGTTATGAGATTCAAAGAGCAAACGGTGCCTTGCTGGGCCAAATCATAAGAGGACTGGATCGCGTGGGAATCTACGTTCCCGGAGGAACTGCAGCTTATCCGTCAACGGTGTTGATGAACACCATACCGGCAAAGCTTGCGGGTGTTGGGGAAATCATCATGTTGACCCCTCCGGAAGTCCAAAGAAGTGCAGAGGGGGTTCTGTCAGTCAGAGCGAATCCGGACATCCTGACGGCAGCCTATATTGCCGGAGTGGATCGAATTTTCCTCGCAGGCGGTGCCCAGGCTATAGGTGCTATGGCATATGGAACGGAAACCATTCCTCCGGTGGACAAGATCGTAGGTCCCGGAAACATCTTTGTTGCAACAGCCAAACGACTCGTATACGGTCAAGTCGACATCGATTTGATTGCCGGACCCAGCGAGATCCTCATCATAGCCGATGAAACGGCGGAGCCGAAATACGTAGCGGCAGACCTTCTGAGCCAAGCAGAACACGACCCCATGTCTGCAGCTATTCTGCTCACTACAGACGAGAAGCTTGCAGACAAGACCATGGAGCAGTTGGTGGTTCAATCAGCGTCTATGGAACGAAAGGAAACCATACAGACTTCATTGGATAATTACAGTCTGATTCTCATCTGCAGTACCGCAGATGAGATGGTAGAAATCGCTAACCGGATCGCTCCGGAGCATCTGGAGATTATGACAGCTGATCCTATGGCGATTCTTCCGAAGATAAGAAATGCGGGATCTGTCTTTTGTGGGTCTTTCAGTCCGGAACCCCTGGGGGATTACTACTGCGGAACCAATCACGTGCTTCCCACAACGGGAACCGCTAGATTTGCTTCTCCCTTGGGCGTTGATAGCTTTACGAAGAAGATGAGCTATACCTACTATACAAGAGAAGCTCTTGCAAGTTGTAAAGACGACATATTGGAAATCGCACGGCGAGAAGGGCTTTCTGCCCACGGTAAATCCATTTCCATTCGGTTTTTCCAAGAGGGGTAAAGAAGAATGACTTATCAATTGCACAAAAAGCTTCAAAAGCTTGAACCGTATAAAGTAATAACCGAAGACTGCAAGATCAGGCTGGATGCCAATGAGAGCTTTATCGATCCGGCAGAAGAGCTTAAGACGAAGTTGCTTACTGCCTGGGGCGAGATTTCTTTGAATCGCTATCCTGACGACAGCTATAAGGCCCTCAGACAGGCTTTTGGAGAATACTACTCTGTAGACCCGGAACTTGTGGTGGCAGCAAATGGCTCAGACGAACTGCTTTCTTTGCTCATCGGTAGTTTTCTCAAATCTGATGAGCTACTTATGCTGGTGCAACCGGATTTCTCCATGTATGGGATATTCGCAGCCAACTACGAAAGGAAGCTCTGTACGGTTCAGAGAGAAGAAAGCGGATCAATCGATGTGCTTGGGACATTGGATCAAATCCGAAAAGACGGTGTGAGAGTGCTGTTGTTTTCCAATCCTTCCAGTGCCACGTCAACGGTTACGGCAAAGGAAGATATCATCGAACTCGTGGACAATACGGATGCACTTGTCATCGTTGACGAAGCCTATATGGATTTTTCCGATCAATCCGTCTTGCAAGAGGCTGCAAGCCGTAGCAATCTCATCGTTCTGCGAACCTGCTCCAAGGCTCTGGGCTGTGCCGGCATACGCTTAGGATTTGCTGTTGCGTCTCAGAGACTCATCCATGTGATAAATGCCCTCAGAGCTCCTTATAATTTGAACACTTTGTCTGAGACAGCCGGTCACATCGTCTTGGCTCAGTGGGAATACATAGAGAATGCAGTGGCGCTGATTCTAAAAAACAGGAAGCAGCTTTACCAAGGGCTGAAAGCCCTAGAAACAAGCCCCATGATAAAAAAGATCTATCCTACCGCCACGAATTACATCTGCGTTGAAACGGATTATGCAAAGGAGATATATGAGGAGTTGAAGGTGCGATCCATTCTGGTTCGAAATCTGAAGACCATGCTTCGTATTACCGTAGGCACTAAGGAAGAAAATCTGACAGTTCTGGATGCGCTACAAAATATATTCAGCGAAATGGAGGAAAAAACCAATGGCAAGAGGAAGTAAAGTGGAACGCAAGACAAAAGAAACAGATATATGTCTGGTTCTTGTACTTGACGGACAAGGAATTTCCGATATCGATACAGGTGTGGGGTTCTTCGATCACATGCTTTCGGCTTTCTGCCTCCACGGAGGTTTTAGCATGGAGCTTCAATGCAAAGGGGATCTCAATGTGGACTGTCATCATACGATCGAGGACGTTGGTATCGTCCTTGGAACTGCCTTTGCGGAAGCTCTTGGTGACAAGAAGGGGATTCGTCGCTACGGTATGTGCACCATTCCCATGGATGAGGCTCTCGCTACCTGTAACCTGGATATCAGCAACCGGCCGTATCTGGTCTTTAACGCAGACTTTGGGACCCCTAAAATCGGTGATATGGAAACACAGATGGTAAAAGAGTTCTTCTATTCCTTCGCTATGCATGCAGGGATCACACTTCATTTGAATCTGGTCTACGGAAGTAACGACCACCACGTCGTGGAAGCCTTATTCAAAGCCTTTGCTCACGCGTTAAAACAAAGTGTCAAAAAGTCAGAGACCAGCGGAGCACTCTCAACGAAAGGAAGCTTATAGATGATTATTTTACCGGCAATCGATATTTATAGAGGAGAATGCGTGAGATTGACTCAAGGTGCTTTTAACAGTTCAGAGCGGGTTGCCGACAGTTGGTTGGAGACGGCCGGTTCTTTTGAGGAGGCAGGTGCGCAGTGGATCCATATGGTTGACTTGGATGGCGCGCGCTTAGGCAAGAGGGTGAACAGCCACATTTTCATAGAAGTAGCGGATAAAACCGGCCTTAAGGTGGAGCTTGGCGGAGGGATACGTACGATGGAGGATATCTCCTATTATCTAGACCGAGGGATCAGTAGAGTGATTCTGGGATCTGTGGCTATTGATAATCCTTCCCTGGTTGAAGAGGCCGTAATGAAGTACGGCAAGAGAATCGCTGTCGGCATCGATGCAAAAGACGGAATGGTAAAAACCTCCGGGTGGGTTTCAGAAAGCAAATCTGACTACATCGAAACTGCAAAGCAAATGGAAGCCTTAGGAGTGGAAGTTATCATATACACCGATATCGCCAGAGACGGGACTCTGACCGGACCGAACCTGGATCATCTGGATTTTTTGAAAAATGCCGTATCGTCACAGATCATAGCCAGCGGTGGCATACGCAATACAGAGGATATATATGCACTCTGCCAACTTGAGCTGTACGGTGCCATATGCGGGAAATCCATCTATCAGCGCAGCCTGGATTTAGGAGAAGCGCTAACAATTTGTCGAGAGGAAAGGTGATGAAAATGGGAGTGAAAAGAATTATACCCTGCTTGGATGTTTGTGAAGGGAAAGTTGTAAAAGGAATAAACTTTGTCGGATTTCGGGAGGTGGGAGATCCGGTAGAATGCGCAATGGAGTATGTGAAACAAGGGGCGGATGAAATCGTATTCCTTGACATCACAGCGACAAACGAGGGAAGAGGAACCATGATAGCCCTTGTCAGAGAAACGGCTGAGAATGTAACGGTTCCTCTCACCGTTGGCGGTGGAATCCGGGACGTGGAAGATATCAGAAGATTACTGGACGCAGGCGCCGACAAGGTCTCTATCAATACCGCCGCAGTGAAGCGACCGGAACTTCTAAAAGAAGCAGTTAAGGAGTTTGGGGGGGAATGTATCGTGCTAGCCATTGATGGCAAAAGAACAGGGAAAGAACAGTACAACGTTATGATCAATGGTGGAAAGACGGATACGGGCATGGATCTGGTAGACTGGGCCCGGGAAGGGCAAGCTCTGGGCGTAGGAGAAATTCTCCTGACCTCCATGGATGCGGACGGTGTAAAAAGCGGCTTTGATCTTCCTATGCTTTCTGCAGTCTGCAACGCAGTAAGCATCCCTGTCATCGCCTCGGGTGGTTGCGGTACCGTGGGGCACTTTGTCAGAGTGTTCCGAGAAACAGGCTGTGATGCGGCGCTGGCAGCGTCTATCTTTCACTATGGAGATCTCACCGTTAACTCTGTGAAGAACGCCTTGAAGGACAGCGGCATTTCTGTAAAGCTAAACGGGAAAGGGGCATGTGCATAATGGACCTGTCCATCTACTTCAACAAAGGAAATCTGGTTCCTGCCATTGTCCAGGATGCAGAATCGGATGAAGTGTTAATGCTTGCATATATGAACGAAGAAAGTTTGAGGTGCACTCTTAACAGCGGTTACACTTGGTTTTACAGCCGGTCCAGAGATGAGCTTTGGAACAAAGGAGCTACTTCCGGTCATTATCAAAAGGTTTTATCCGTATCGCCGGATTGTGATGATGACACCTTGCTGATTCGTGTGGAACAGACCGGAGTCGCCTGCCACACCGGCGAAAAAAGTTGCTTTTTCAGGAGAGGGGAGCTGTTAAATAATGAATGATACATTGAACAGCCTATACAATGTAATTGTGAACAGAAGGGAAGAGCCGTGTGATGGCTCCTATACCTGCTATTTATTTCAGCAGGGACTCAACAAAATCCTGAAAAAATGCGGAGAGGAATGCAGTGAAGTAATCATAGCCGCTAAAGACGGCAATCGAGATGAAGTCAAGCAGGAAATTTGCGACTTACTCTATCATCTTATGGTTCTGTTAGTCGACCAGGGAATCCCCCTTTCCGAAATCCGGGAAATCCTAGCGAAAAGAAGCCAAAAGATCGGCAATTTGAAAACACTACATAAGAGCGATCCCAACAGTTAAGGTACATTGTGAAAGCACATTGCGCACCCTGCCGGCATACATTGTTATACGGGCGGGGTTTTCTATTAGGCAGGGGGTATCGATGAAACGAAGGCACAGAGGAGAAATGGGAATAGTGAAAAGCCTTGGCGTGGCATTGGGACTCTCAGGAGCCATTTTGGTCATACATACGGTGCCGCTGTATATTTGGTATGCAGCTTTAATTGTTTCCCTTTTACTGTTGTTGTTTCTAATATATATTGCTTGATCGGAAAGGTGTGATAGTTCATGGAGAAAAAAAAACCCAAGTGTAAAAAAGGCGAGATAGAACTGTTGGGCTTGGTTTTGCTCATAATCGGAGCCGTAACGATATGCGCCTTCTTGCTTCCTTCAAAGATATGGCTAATTATGCTTGGAGGCATTATGATTTTCTGTGGCTACAAGCTCTTTACGGCATGACTATATAATAAACGTAAAATGAAAAGCCCCCGGCATAGCCGAGGGTTGTTTTTTACAAGTTTATTTAGATTGCTCTGTTGATCTTACCGGAACGGATGCATCTGGTGCATACCTTTTTCCTGAGAACTGTGCCGTTTTCTTCAACTCTGACAGTCTGGATGTTGGCGTTCCATTTTCTTCTGGTATGTCTGTTGGAGTGGCTTACATTATTCCCTGACACCTGACCTTTGCCACAGACTTCGCATTTTCTTGACATCTATTACACCTCCCTTGACTGTGTATTGAAGCGTCGAACAAAAGACATTATAGCATAGGTATTTTATTCTGTAAAATACTTTTTTCTATACGGACAAAATATAGTATATACGCGCCGGAGAAAAAAAGCAATTCCAAAATTTCAAGCAATGTGCTACTATTGATGCAAACGGAGGGTACCATTGTGGCTTTATATTATAAGGAAACGGAAGCAGGGAGCATTAAAATCCGCAAGGCAGTCATCGGCAGAATTGTAATGGAAGCTGTCCGGAAATTCCAAGGCCGCGTCCGGATTACAAATCACAAGGGTAAAGTAATTCGTACAAGGGAGAAATACGGGGTGCCGGATGCCACGGAGCAGCTCGATATCAGTATGGGCGAAAAGGGACTCGATGTGAGGCTTTATATAGCCATCCGTTTCGGTACGAGTATCAGCATGGTGACCGAACAGCTTATCAATGATATAAAATCCGATATTGAATCTCTGACAGGCATTGAAGCCAACAGCATAGCGGTCATAGTAACCGGTTTGATATCAAAGCAAATCACGCCCAGAAACATTGAAGTCAAAGGA
>CAYLVS010000005.1:0-22544 GCA_964387185.1 uncultured Oscillospiraceae bacterium
AATAAAATCCACACACAACTAAGAAAAACGCACGCATCTGTTGCAATTGCAACAGATGCGCTGGGAGGATTCACACATTACCGGAAATTTTGCTCAAATATCGTCAAATTACCACTTTCAACCGACGGATTTCACACACTACCGAGGATTATGCACACTACCGTGCAAAATGAGTGCCCTCGGCTCCCTTCCAGGGGGGCCCCGGATAGGTGTGAACTGTAACAACACGGTTTTACGGAAGCTTGAGGAGGCAGAAGCATGAAAATAAAGAGACTGATTGGCGGTAACCTGGAAAGCAACGGCTATATCATTTACGACAGAGATAAGGGCAGTTGCTATATTGTAGACCCCGGTTATGAACCAAAACGCTATATCAGAGAATTGGAGCAGATGGACCTGCAGGTATTAGGGATTCTTCTGACCCATCATCACTACGATCATGTGGGAGCTGTGGAAGGAATCGTTCAGAGGTTTGACTGTCCCGTCTACCTCCATAGAGAGGATTGCGATCAGTATGGGAAAGCTGTTGATATGGTCATGGAGCACGGTCAGACGATCCTGTTAGGTGACGAAGTGATTCAGGTGATTCATACGCCGGGGCATACGAGAGGCAGCGTGTGCTTTTACAGCGAAAAGAGCAAGCTGGCCTTCACGGGAGATACGATATTTAACGTAGATTTGGGAAGGACGGACTTAACGGATGGTTCTCCAAAGCAGATGGAAGAATCCATACGCGATGTGATCTCAAAGTGGGGCAACGACATTACCATCTATCCGGGACATGGGGACCCGGCTACCATGAAGTATGTAAGAAGCCACAATCAAGAGTATCTCGACATCGTCAGAGCGAACTACGCTTAATCAAAACACCTTCGGTGTTTTCACCGCTACGTTGCTCCTCCTCTACCCCACAAAGCATTCTGCTTTGCGGGGCCCCCAATCCATTTATAGGGATTGACCTTGTAAAGGTAAGGAGAATAGGTTTATGGATCAAAAAAAACCGGAAACCATTGAAACGGACCGTTTAATCTTAAGAGGGTTCACCCTGGATGATGCTGCAGATGTCTTTGCGTATGCTCAAAATCCCAATGTAGGCCCTCACGGTGGATGGAAGCCTCATGAGAGCATTGAGGAATCCCGAGAAATCATAGAGGATCTCTTTCTTGGGAAATATCATATCTGGGCCATGGTGGACAAAGGATCCGGAAAGGTAATCGGCTCTATCGGTTACGAGGAGGACACAAAGCGACCGGAAACCCAATGCATGGAGCTAGGCTATGCCATGGCAGAAGATTTTTGGGGCAAAGGTCTCATGACAGAGGCGGCCCGGGCGGTAATCCGCTATGGATTTGAAACCATGGGACTTCCCATGATATCCATATACCACAACCCGGTGAACCATCGATCCAAACGGGTAATTCAAAAATGTGGTTTTCATTTTGAAGGCATACTGCGCAGAGCCAATCGAATCTACAACGGTGAGATCCGGGATATGGCCTGTTACTCTCTGATGGAAGAGGATTGGCATAAAGAGGTGTAAACAAAAAAGGTTGACACTTGCCTCCTGCTGTGGTATGTTGCTTACTGTGGCTAGGGAGAGTGCAATATGCTGGACAGTATCACAGAGATAAGTATCTTATATGACTTCTATGGAGTTCTCCTGCCGCCGAAGCAAAGGGAGATTTTTCGCTTGTATTATGAAGATAACTTGAGCCTGGGAGAAATCGCCGAGGAATACGGCCTGACCAGACAGGGTATTCACGAGACGGTCAAGCGGGGAGAAAAGAAACTGCGGGACTTCGAGGTCAAGCTTAGACAGATTCGAAAGTTTGAAACAGAAGAAGAGATCATAGAAAAGTTACAAGAAAACATAGACCAGATGATAAATGAACGAAAAGAGGATCCGGAACTGACTGCAGCATTGCAGCAAATAAAGGAAAAACTCGCCACACTGAACCAATAACACGATAAGGATAAATAAATGGCATTTGAAGGACTATCGGAAAAACTACAGGGTGTATTCAAAAAGCTTAAGGGCAAGGGCGTCCTGACAGAGGCGGATATTGATGAAGCCATGCGGGAAGTCAAACTGGCTCTCCTCGAAGCAGATGTAAGCTTTAAAATCGTGAAGGACTTTGTAGCCACTGTAAAAGAAAAGGCGCTGGGCGAAGAAGTGCTGGCCAGCTTAACACCTGCCCAACAGGTCATCAAGATAGTCAACGAGGAATTGACCGCTCTGATGGGCGGCACCAACAGCAAGCTTACTTACTCCCCGAAGGGCTTTACGGTTATACTCATGGCCGGTCTTCAGGGAACAGGAAAGACCACCACCTGTGGAAAGCTGGCGGTCTGGCTGAGAAAAAACGGAAAGAAGCCTATGCTGGCAGCTTGTGACGTCTATCGTCCGGCAGCTATAGATCAGCTGGAGATCGTCGGTAAGTCCATCGATGTACCCGTCTTCAGCATGCGCGACTGCAAAGAACCGGAAGTTATCGCAGAGCAGGCATGCAAAGAGGCAGAATACAAAGGCTACAATGTATTGATTCTGGATACCTCCGGCCGACTGCACATCGACGATGATCTCATGGATGAGCTTGTTCGGATTAAAAAGCGTGCGAAACCCCATGAAATCCTGCTGGTAGTAGATGCCATGACCGGTCAGGATGCTGTGGTTGCTGCACAGGGATTCAACGAAAAGCTGGGTATCGACGGCATAATCATGACGAAGCTGGACGGCGATAGCCGAGGAGGTGCAGCCCTTTCGGCAAAGGCGATCACAGGAAAGCCCATCAAGTTCGTTGGAATGGGTGAGAAGATGGATGCTTTGGAACCCTTCTATCCGGATCGCATGGCCTCCAGAATTCTGGGAATGGGCGATATGCTCACTCTCATCGAAAAAGCGCAGGAGAGTTTTGACGATGAGAAAGCCGCTGAGCTGGAAAAGAAAATGCGGAAAAACGAGTTTACCCTGGAGGACTATCTGGAGCAATTTGGCCAGATTAAGAGTATGGGTGGACTTTCCAAGATGCTGAACATGATGCCCGGGATGAACAGCAAAGAAATGAAGGACGTGGACATGGACCAAAGTGAGCGGGAAATGGCTCATATGGAAGCAATTATTCAGTCCATGACAGTAGAGGAACGCAAGGATCCCGGCATCCTCAATGCCAGCAGAAGGAAGCGAATTGCGGCGGGTTGCGGGCAGCCCGTATCCAAGATCAACCAGCTCATTCGCAAATATGAAGAGACCCGAAAGATGATGAAGCAGTTTACGACTGCGCCAAAGCACAAGAAAAACAAAATGTTCAGAGGTTTTTAATCTTTTGACATAGAACAAAAATCCATGGCCGTGGTGAATTCGGCTGAAACAAATGAAGGAAATGAGGAGAAAGAAATGGCAGTAAAAATCAGATTAAAGAGAATGGGAGCAAACAAAAAGCCCTTCTACAGAGTAATCGTCGCAGATGGTCGTGCACCCAGAGACGGAAGATTCATTGAAGAGATTGGATACTACAATCCGCTGAAGGAGCCTGCAGAGATCAAGATTGATGCGGAAAAGGCTGAAAAATGGCTGGCCAACGGAGCACAACCTACGGATACGGTTAAGAGACTATTCGGCCGCGCCGGTATTGCAAAGCCTACAGCAGTAAAAGAACAAGCTGAGGTAGTGGAAGCAGAGGAAACAAAAGATCCGGCACAACCCACCGAGTAAAGAAAGTGGTGAATATAATGGTAGAGTTAGTTGAAGCGATTGCAAAATCGTTAGTTGATCATCCGGAAGCAGTGGAAGTCCGTGAAGTAGAAGGAAGAACAGCCAGCGTCATTGAGCTTCGCGTCGCCCCTGAGGACATGGGAAAGGTTATTGGAAAGCAAGGCAGAATTGCGAAAGCCATACGGACCGTCGTAAAAGCCGCAGCCATCAAGTCCAATAAAAGGGTCGCTGTTGAAATCGTGCAATAATGAGGAGTTACAAGGGCGGTGCTTTCTGCTCGCAGGCAAAGCCATGCGGAATCGGAAAGGCCGCCTTCGCAATCCCGCGAGAGGAATATGGAAAAAATAAGATTAGGAAGGGTCACCAATGCCGTTGGCCTTAAGGGTGAGCTGAAAGTTTACCCTTACACCGATTATAAAGAAAAATTCGAAGAGATCGACTATGTGCTCATGGATGATCTTCGTTATACCATTGAAAATGTCCGCTACTTGAAAGCCATGGTCGTGCTTAAACTTGCCGGTATCGACGACAGGACCAGCGCTGAAGCGTGTAAGGAAAAGGATCTCCTCATGTTCCTGGCGGATGCACCTCCCCTTCCGGAGGACACCTATTATGTCAAGGACCTCATAGGGCTCGCAGTGGTGGATGAAGAGGGAAAGCCCGTAGGTAGGTTGAGCGATGTGATTATCAACAGCGCACAGGACATCTATATGGTAGAGCCTCGTGAAGGCGGAAAGCCTTTTCCCATTCCCGCGGTTGAGGAGTTCGTCAAAGAAGTGGATATGGATAAGGGGACACTTCGTATTCGACTGATAGAGGGGTTAAGGGAATTATGATAGTAGATGTTCTCACCATATTTCCGGAGATGTTTGCCCCGGTAACGGAGCACAGCATTATTGGAAGAGCTGTAACGAATAAAATTATCGATATCCGGCTTACCGATATCAGAGATTACACCTTGGACAAGCACAACCGGACCGACGACACGCCTTTTGGGGGCGGGGCCGGAATGGTTATGAGCGCAGAACCTGTTTTCAGAGCTTTAGAGGCAATGGGAACAGAGGGAAGCCGGATGATCTACATGTCGCCGAAGGGAAAGCTTTTAGACGGAGCACTGATTGAAGAATTATCGAAAGAGGATCGCCTGATCCTGCTCTGTGGCCATTACGAAGGCGTTGACCAAAGGATCCTGGATTATTGGGAAATGGAAGAGGTTTCCGTGGGTGACTATATTTTGACGGGCGGTGAGCTTCCTGCCATGATTTTAATCGACGCAGTGGGAAGGTTATTACCTGATGTTCTTGGAAGTAGCGAATCACATAAAGAGGAGTCCATTTATTCAGGTCTGCTTGAATACCCTCAATACACAAAACCAAGAGAGTTCAGAGAGCTGGCTGTTCCGGAAGTTCTGTTGTCCGGCAATCACAAGCTGATTGACTTGTGGAAATACGAGCAGGCCTTGCAACTAACCTACCGACGGCGTCCGGACCTCTTTCAGGCTTACTCAGGCAAGGTGAAAACCTTAAGCAAGCAGCAAAAGCAAATTTTAGAGCAGATAATGAAGGCCTACCGTACTTGAAATAGTTGCGGAGTCCCGTTATAATTGGTACATGTCTATGAGGAAAAAGGGGAAGGCGAAGAGAATACTGCTGTACCTTTTCATTGTCGCAGTTTGCGGACTTGCCGCTGCCATTTATCTCTATCCCATGGTGACGGGGGCCTTGACGCAGACCACGGTGGTGGAGTACGGAAATCTGCGGGTCACAACCAATGAGACCTGCTATTTCATACGGGAAGAAACCGTCATTTCCGCAACTTCTTCCGGTACCATTCAATACTTTTTTGAGGAAGGCGAACTGGTGCGCAAGGGGACTAAGGTGGTTGACGTCGTTCATTCCGGGCATAATTATATTGCATCGGAAAACAGCGTAATAAGCTATCATACAGATGGTTTGGAGGACACGTTTTCTCCGGCCAATATGGCTTCCCTGAAAAAGGACAAAATTGAGGACCTGGATATCATAGTTAGTAATACCCGACGTGAGTCCGCCATTGTAGGAGAGCCTTTATATAAAACAGTGGATAACAGCGTCTGGTATGTTGCCCTTTGGGCTGACGCAGAGAGTGTAATCAATTATACAAAGGGAAAGACCGTATATCTGAACCTCCCTTTAGGACAGGTGAAGGGAACCACCTATGATATTATAGACTCGGGCGAACACTGGCTGATTTTGCTTAAATCCACTAGATACTATGAAGATCTTCCCAAGTTGCGGAAAATAGATGTGGAGATCATAACCTCGGATTACGAGGGATTAATCATCGCCAATAGCAGCATAACCACTATGGAGGGCAAGCCGGGGGTTTACGTGAAGACGATAAGCGGAGACTTTAGTTTTACGCCCGTATCCGTAATTGCAAGCGACGGGGAGTACTCCCTAGTGCAGAGTTCCTTCTACTACGAAAAACAAGGGGACGAAACTGTTAAAATTAACACCGTAAAAGTTTATGACGAAATACTAAACCATCCGGAGAAGAAATAAAATGAGCAACATAAAAGACAATATCGACAACATAAAGAAAATAATGAAGGACGCGGCAGTCCGGGCAGGACGTAACCCGGATGAACTTTTGCTGATTGCAGTTACCAAGACTCGCACCCCTGAGGAGATTGATTTGGCCATCGATTCGGGGATCACCGATATCGGAGAGAACAAAGTACAGGAAATCATTGATAAATATGACAAGGTCAAGCCTGTACGCTGGCATATGATTGGACATCTACAGACAAATAAGGTAAAATATATTATTGATAAGGTGTCATTGATACATTCTGTAGATTCCATAAAACTGGCTCTGGAGATAAACAAGAGAGCCGCGCAACACGATAAGATTATGGATATATTGATTCAGATCAATGCCGCAGAGGAAGAGAGCAAGTTCGGTATACGTACAGAGGAAACGGGTCAAATGATTCAAGAAATCCTGGACAGCTGTCCCAATGTGCGGATCAGGGGATTAATGAGCATCGCTCCTTTCGAGGAGAATCCGGATAAGGTCCGGAGTTACTTTACGGAAATGAAAAAACTGTATCGGGTGTATGGAGCAATGGAGCATGAGAGAATGGATTTCCAATACCTGTCTATGGGAATGTCAAATGACTATCCCGTTGCCATCGAAGAGGGGGCAAACGCGGTGAGAGTCGGAACATCTATCTTTGGGGAACGCAATTACAATCAATAATCAAGCGAGGAGTATAACAATGGGAGATGGATTTTTCAGCAAGCTGAAGACTTTGGTCGGAATTGAAGATATCGAAGACGAAGAGACGGATGAGGATGTGCCAAAGAACACCATTGAGAGGCAATCCATAGATCCGCGGAGTTCTGTCAATCTTTCCCGCAGCGAGGTGCGGGAGCTTAAAGATAACAGGGACGTAAGAGTACTGCCCATGGCCGGCAAGGCTACGGGACCCAATCAATTTAAGATGATCGTCATCGAACCCCAGAGTTTTGACGAGTGCCCCAGGCTGGTAGACAGCCTTAAAGCGAGGAAACCTATCATCATCAATCTGGAAAAAATTGAGACAGACGCTGCAAGGAAGATCTTCGACTTTCTCAGCGGTGCTACCTATGCCCTAAATGGCAATGTCCAAAAGGTGGCCAACAACATCTTCATCTTTGCGCCGGATAATGTGGACGTTGCAGCCTACATAGACCAACAGGCTCCCGGACATACAACCAATATCAATAACCCTTGGAGGTAGTGCATGGTAATATTTCTAATACGAGCAATTCACACTTTTTTACAGGTTATCGTATATCTCATCCTTGGAAGGGCTATCATGAGTTGGTTTATCCGACCGGGAGACAGGCTTTACCCACTTTATGTGTCAGTCATACGCCTTACAGATCCAATCCTGTCGCCCTTTAGAAACCTGACAAGCCGATTTATGGGAAACAGTGGTATTGATTTGTCGCCTTTGCTGGCGATTTTCGCAATCTACTTTCTGCAGAGAGTGGTAACGGGGCTGTTGGTGGCCTTCATTTAGCCGTAAGGAGGTTTGATCATGATTACTCCCTTAGATATACAGAATCAAGAGTTTTCCAAAGGAGTCCGAGGTTACCGGGAGGATGAGGTAGATGGCTTTCTGGACCTGATTACCATGGACTTTGAAAAGCTCATAAGCGATAACGCCAATTTAAAGGATCAAGTGAGGGCACTCAACGCAGAATTGGCTAGGTACAGAAGTACCGAGGGCATGGTTTTGGAGACTTTGGAAGCCGCGAAAGCACTGATGGGTGATATTTCTGCCAGCGCAGAAAGGCGGGCTGAAATCCTGCTGAAGAACGCTGAACTGGACGCGGACCGCATTACAAGAGAAGCCAGAGAGTCTGCTGAGAGACTTCACGAGGAAAATGCAGGCCTTCGCAATCGCCTCAACGTGTTCAGAACCAGATACAGAACCCTCTTGGAATCCGAACTGGAGAAGTTCGACATCCTGAGCACAGAGCTGTTTGCCGATAAAGAGATGGAAGATCTGAAGAGCATTCTGGAAAGTCGGACGATCAATACACCCAAGGAAAACGGCGACGAGGACAGAGTGGACTTCACAGACAAGACACTTTTCAACTTCAGAGCGGGAAGCGACCAATAAGATGATTTTTTATGCAGTTATTCTTTTCTTGATAGTGATAGACCAGATTTCCAAGCAGTTGATTCATACAGGGATGGATATCAATCAATCCATTCCTGTCATCGATGGTTTCTTTCACATTACCTTTGTACGGAATTTCGGTGCTGCTTTCAGCATACTTCAAGGAAAGCAGACATTTTTAATTGTTGCTACATTCATAGCACTTTCGGCCATCATCATATATCTGACAATGAAGAGAAAAGAGATTCATTGGATGCTTGCGCTGTCTCTTTCACTCATCGCAGGTGGAGGTCTTGGAAATCTCATGGATCGGGTTCGCCTGGGCTACGTGGTGGATTTCTTTGACTTTCGGGTGTTTCCCGTTTTTAACATTGCAGATATTTGTGTTTGCATCGGGTGTGGATTGTTTGTTCTTTACCTCTTATACATGGAACCCAGACTCAATAAAATGCAGGGAGAACCGGCTGATGACTAAAATTCCTATTCAAATTGAAGAGCGGGATGCAGAGGAGAGAATGGATATTGTGCTGCCTGAACTACTGGAGAACACCTCCAGAAACAGCATCCAAAAGCTCATCGAAAAGGGAAAGGTTTCTGTCAACGGTGTGCCCGTTACTTCGAAGAAATACAAGCTGAAGGAAGGGGATTTGGTAGAGGTCCTAATTGAAGACCCAACCCCTTTGAAGACCGAGCCGGAAAACATTCCCCTTTCAATTGTGTATGAAGATGAAGATTTGCTTGTGGTGAATAAACCTAAGGGCATGGTAGTACATCCGGCAGCGGGTAATTGGACAGGCACTCTCGTAAACGGCATCCTCTATCACTGTCAAGATCGACTCTCTTCTATAAACGGGGTGATTCGCCCCGGCATTGTCCATCGCATCGATAAAGATACCAGCGGGCTACTCGTCGTTGCTAAAAACGATAAGTCTCACCAAGCGCTTGCAGAGCAGTTCGCAGCACATTCCATAACGAGGGCCTACAGAGCCATCGTTTATAACAATTTTGTCGAGGATGAGGGCGTTGTTGACGCGCCTATCGGAAGGGATCCCAAAAATAGATTGCGCATGGCCGTTACCGAAAGAAACGGTAAGCAAGCGATAACTCATTATAGAGTGTTGGAGCGCTTTGGCAGGTTTACTTACATTGAGGCAACTCTTAAGACTGGCAGGACTCATCAAATCCGTGTCCATATGGCCCACATCAATCACCCTTTGCTGGGAGATGAGCTTTACGGACCGAAAAAGAGCCCTGTGAAGACGGAAGGACAGGTGCTTCACGCCAAGACGCTTGGGTTTCAGCACCCTTCCTCCGGTGAGTACATGGAGTTTGACAGCCCACTTCCCCGGGACTTTAGTCAAACTTTGAATAAATTAAGATAGTATGGACCCTGTGCAACGTCGTACTTATCACAAACCGGTTCAGGGGTAGTTAGTGTACTGTCTCGTTGACAATTCGGTTTACTGCTTGCTTAAATTACAGTACACTAGGGCTTTGGGAAGGTTCGGAAGCACTATCATTTGACTGATATTGAGCTTTAACGTATTCGAGGCAATCTTCGCATACAAAACCATGCTTAAAGTGTTGTTCACTGTGTTGTCCACACAGGGAGCACGGCATTTCTGCTGCGCATATGGTTTCCGGATAGTAGATAGGGTTCTTAAATTTCTTCATGTTGGATTCCTCGCTTTCCGGTATCCGATGCGCTCCGTTCTTCTCTCCTCCGAACGCCGCTGCACAGGGTATTTGTATATTATCCTAAACCTCTGGCAGGAATTGTCAACCTAAATATTACCAATTGGAATAATTAATACATTATATGTAACAAATGATGTTTTTTCTGACTGTTTTGGAGCTACATGTTATAATTCTTTGATTGGATCGACATAAAGGGTTTTATGATCTGTATAGATTACCATGCCCGGTTTAGCTCCGGAAGGTTTCTTCACATAACGTACCTGTGTATAGTCTACCGGAACATTGCTTGAATTGCGAGCTTTACTGTAGTAGGCAGCTAAGGAGGCAGCCTCTGTCATCGCTTCATCGGAAGGTTTCTTCCCTTGTGCAGACAAAATCACGTGGGATCCGGGAATATCCTTTGTGTGGAACCAAAGGTCTTTTTTATCAGCGGTTTTCAGAGTCAACTGATCATTTTCTTTATTGTTGCGACCTACTAAAATGCGAGATCCGTCGCTGGCGGTAAAGGCGTAGGGTTGGAGCTTAGATTTGGAAATACGGTAACCGTTTTTCCTCCTCCGCAGGTAGCCGCCTTCCGCCAGCTCTTGACGGATTTCTTCTATCTCATCAAGAGTGTCGGCATTTTCCACATATGCCAGCACGGATTCAAGATAGCCAATAGAATGATTCGCTTCTTCTAATTGGATTTTTTTTTCCCGGACAGCGGTCTTCGCCTTATTATATTTTTTGAAGTAGCGCTGGGCATTCCGTGACGGGGAGAAGCGTGGGTCCAGAGAAATTTCCACTTCTGTGTCATCGTAGTAATTCAGAACTGTCACTGTGGATTCGCCCTGGGATATTTTATGGAGATTCGCTGTTAAAAGCTCTCCGTAAATGCGATAAGGTTCTGCGTTTTCTGCAGCAAAAAGGTCTTCGGAAAGGCGTTGCTTTTTCAGGTAGAGTTTATCAAGGGAAGCGGTCAGGGTCCGTGTCAGATCCGCGGATTTTTGGCGGATTCGATTGGAAGAGGCCTTATGGGAAAAATAATATTCTACTGCGCTGCTGGGGTTATCAAAAACCACCTTGTCCAATAAACCCTCCGGTTCGGAGAGTGGAAAGATATGAAAGTCCACGGGAACCCTGTCCTTATCCACGTAAACGACCGGCCTCAAGTTTCCGGTGTGAATGGAAGTTGTCATTTCCCTTATTACTTTTTGGAGGTCTTCTGCAGTTAACGCCTCTGTGCCCTGTTCGGCAGCTCGAATAGCCGCATCGCATATTTCCCTGGCAATAGTGGGACTAACCCCTTGAATACCGTTCACGAGAGCTTTGGGAAGGGAGAGGGAATCGTCTTCCATGATTGCGATCAAAACTTCCGGGGATAAGGTGTAGAAGGATACTTTGTTCTGACCGGGAGGATACACATAGGGCAACCCCGGGAGCAACTGGCGATATCGGCTCAAATCCAAAGGGATACGCTTGATACTGTCTAATATTCTGCCGGAGACTTCATCAATAGCGATGATGTTGCTGTGCTTTCCCATAATCTCAACTGTTAGCTTTTTGCTTACAGAAAAACCCATTTCATCATTATGGTCCACGGAAATTTCAATGATCCTTTCCGACTCTACCTGTCGGATGGCCGTAATCCGTCCACCCTGGAAATGTTTACGCAGCAGCATACAAAAGGCTGTGGGGTTCTGGGGATTTGCCTGATCCATGCTTTCCTCTATGAGATGGATGCGGGCATGGCCACTGTTTGCGGAAATATAAAGCTGACGCTTTTCTCTGCCTGCGTGTATGTTGAGAATAAGCTCTTCTGCGTCCGTTTGATATATTTTATTGATTCGGCCTCCGGCCAGTATGCCATTAAGGTATACTGCCATCGCTCCTGCTACTAAACCGTCATAAGCCATGGGTCATGCTCTCTTCCTTAATTATTAGGATCCGTGTTATAATGTGCGCCTGTTGGGATATGCCCTAGGAAACCGCCGCTTTTGAATGCTTCGCATGAAAACGGTAAGCGGTTTCACGATTTCTATGGAGCATATCCCGGCAGGCGCAGGAATGCAATTTTGCCCGTACTGTTATAATTGAGTATAAGGAAACTATAGATTATTTTATGCGATGAATGTATAATACCATATGATAGCATGGATTGTAAAAGGAGTCTGAAACTAATACAAGATTTTTATACGACTCGGGTGTAACCCCCATCACCCCAATACGAATCGTGTTTAATACAGAAATCATAAGGAGAATATATGATTAAGAGCATGACAGGCTTCGGAAGAAGTGAATACAGCGACGGGAAAAGGAACATAGTCGTAGAGGTGAGGGCTGTAAACCACAGATACAGCGATATCACGGTAAAAATGCCCAGAAGATATTCTTTTGCAGAGGAAAAACTGAAAGCTATCGTGAAGAACTATGCCAGAAGGGGCAAGGTCGATGTATCCGTTATGGTGGAAAATCTTACAGAGGACGATACGAATATCCGCTTAAATACCATGGTGGCCGGGCAATACTATAATAATCTAAAGGAACTGAAACAGAACTTCTCCCTGACAGGGGACATTACTCTGCCCTTCCTGGCCTCTCTGCCGGACGTTTTGAAAGCGGTTCCGGATGTGGAGGACGAAGAGGCTATTTATGAGAGCCTCGCCGTGCCTGTTCAGGAGGCCGCTACAAGGCTTGACGAGATGAGAATAACGGAAGGAAAAAAACTGGCGGAGGACATCATAATGCGCGGAAACCTGATTCGCAGCATGTCGGATCAAATCAGCGTGCATGCTCCTCAAGTAGCATTGGCCTATAAAGCAAAATTGCAGGAGAGAATTACTGACCTTCTGGACGGTGCAGTAGAGATACCGGAAGAAAGGATTGCTTTGGAAGCCGCTCTGTACGCGGACAAATCCAACATAACGGAAGAGCTGGTACGGCTGAACAGTCATGTTTCGCAGCTGGAGCAAATCATATCAAAGAGCAATCAGCCTGATGGAAAAAAACTGGATTTTCTGGTACAGGAAATGAATCGGGAAACCAACACCATCGGTTCAAAGGCCAACGATATCGCCATTACCAACTTCGTACTGGAGATGAAGAGTGAAATCGAGAAAATCCGGGAGCAGGTTCAGAACATCGAGTAGATTGTTCTTGAAAGCTGATGGGAATTATAGTATACTATAAATTCGAATTGAAGTACTGTATTTACAACAGGATAAGGTCCCGCAGACTTTACAACGTTCGCATAGATAAGTGAGGAATATAAATGTACAAGGGCTTGCTCTTCGTGGTGTCCGGACCATCCGGTGCCGGAAAAGGAACTATTTGCAGAGGATTATCCGAGAAGTTGGATATTCACCTATCCGTTTCCATGACCACCAGAGCACCCAGGCCGGGCGAAATAGAAGGCTTAAGCTATTACTTTACTACTGAGGATGCCTTTAAGGAAGAATTGACACGAGGCGGCTTTCTGGAACATGCAAAGGTTTATGGTAACTATTACGGAACTCCAAAGGATAAGGTCACGGAGCAGCTTGAGATGGGCAATGACGTAGTGTTGGAAATTGACATACAGGGAGCTACGCAAATCCGGAAAAATTACCCTGCCGGCAAATTTATATTTATATTGCCCCCATCTATGGCAGAGTTGCGCAAACGCATAACGGGCAGAGGTTCCGAGACGGAAGAATCCATAAATCTCAGAATGAGAGAAGCGCTGAAAGAAGTGGCTTACATTGATAAATACGATTATTGTGTAGTGAACGGAGAGTTGGACGAAGCTGTCAGTCGTGTTGAAGCCATCGTTACGGCAGAACACTCCCGGGTATCTGAGAATATTTACGAACTGATCGAACAGTACAAAGAAGAGGTTTAAAAAGGGAGGAATACACCAATGTTAGAACCATCCATTAAATTGATGAAGCAGAAAGCAGACAGCAGGTATACGCTGGCAATGCTGGCGGCAAAGAGAGCCAGAGATATCACCGACGGAAAACCTGTACTAATCGAAATCGATATCGATAGGCCGGTAAGTGTAGCGGTACACGAAATAGCAGAGGACCTGATCACCTATACCAGAGATTAATTGACATTTGTACAAAAACCAACCAACTAGGTTGGTTTTTTCTTCTTCTGTGCAATTTTTAATAAGCAATTGCCGTCTATTATGTATAGGGCTTTATTTATAGTCAGGATTGTTTCATAGTAAGGAGGCTACATATTGAATAAGAAATTGCAGATCAATAATGAAAAAAGTCACTTTGCAATTATAACCCGAGGTCGAACGGAAAAAATTAAATTAGACGATGTTTTGTATTTCGAGAGCGAGGGCCGAAAGGTCCATGTTCACACAAGAGGGCGTAAAATCAGCTTTAATGGCAGCATTCAACAAGTGCGCGAAATGCTGGATGACCGGTTTTGTTGTTGCCACGGCAGTTTTGAGGTAAACTTGACAAAGGTAATACGGTTTGCAGACTCAGTGGTGGAAGTAGAGGGAGGTGGCGTTCTGCCGGTCAGCCAGAGGAGACGCGCAGAGATACGGAATCGCTTTCAGGCTTACCTAAGAGAAAATTTTCCTTGCAATTTAGGAGATGATATAGTATAGTATTTCATGGTCTGCGAACGAGCGCAAACCGCAAAAACACACACCCTACTGCTGAAAAACCGGTGCCTGCGAAGGCTGTTTAATGTGGAGGGTGGAGGTATAAAACCGGGAGGTATTGAACAATGTCAATTATTTCAATGAAACAACTGTTGGAGGCCGGCGTACATTTCGGTCATCAGACCAGAAGATGGAACCCGAAAATGGCTCCATACATCTTTACGGAGAGAAACGGCATCTACATCATCGATCTGCAGAAGACGGTGAAAAAAATTGATGAAGCTTACGCTTTCATGAAGGAAGTCGCAGAGTCCGGAAAACCCATTCTCTTTGTGGGAACGAAAAAGCAGGCTCAGGCGGCCATTGCCGATGAAGCCAAGAGATGCGGGATGTTCTATGTGAACGAGAGATGGTTGGGCGGAATGCTGACCAACTATAAGACGATCTCCGGCCGTATCAACCGGCTCCGTGAAATCAAAGCCATGGAAACAGACGGCACTTTTGAAGCCCTGACAAAGAAAGAAGTCCTCAAACTGAGAGCTGAAGCAGATAAGCTGGAGAAGTTCCTCGGGGGTATTAAGGACATGAAGGGCATGCCCGGTGCAGTTTTCGTTGTGGACCCGAAAAAGGAAAAGATTGCAGTAAAGGAAGCAAGAATATTAGGAATCCCCATTGTGGGCGTAGTAGATACAAACTGTGATCCGGATGATGTGGACTATATCATTCCTGCAAATGACGATGCAATCCGCGCAGTCAAGCTGATAGCGGGAAGAATGGCAGATGCAGTCATCGAAGCAAACCAAGGTGAATCCTTTGACGAGGGAGAACCTACGGATATGGAGAACGATGACACAGATTCGGAAGAAGAATAGTTGTTGAAAGGAGATCGTGAACATGGCTGTTACCGCAGGTATGGTAAAAGAACTGCGCGAGAGAACCGGCGCAGGGATGATGGATTGTAAGAACGTTCTGGTAGAAACAGATGGAGATATGGAAAAGTCTATCGAGCTACTTCGTGAAAAAGGGCTTGCAAAGGCTGCAAAAAAAGCAGGCAGAGTTGCATCTCAAGGCCTGGTCAATTTAGCCTTTGCTGCAGACGGCAGTGTTGCCGCTGCTATTGAAGTCAATGCAGAGACGGACTTCGTTGCAAAGAACGAAGAGTTTATTGAGTTTGTCAAGAACCTGGCAGATATGGCTCTGAATAGTGATGTCGCAGATATGGATGGCTTTATGGGATTATCCTATAAAGACGAAGGTACCGTTACGGAGGCTCTCAACAACAAGATCTCTAAGATCGGTGAGAACATGAGCATCCGCAGGTTTATAAAATTCAACACACCCGGAGTCGTCTATGTAGGATACATCCATGGTGGCGGAAAGATCGGTGTCATCGTGGGCCTTGAGACAGAAGCGAATGTCGATGAAGTTACTGTGATGGGGAGAGATGTAGCGATGCAAGTAGCATCCATGAGCCCCAAGTATATTTCCGAGGCGGATGTAGATCCGGAATACATTGAGAGCGAAAAGAAAATTCTGATCCAACAGGCTCTTAATGAAGGCAAACCCCAGGATATCGTAGAGAAGATGGTCATGGGAAGGCTGAAAAAAGAACTGAAGGAAACCTGTCTCTTAGAGCAAAAGTTCGTAAAGAACGGCGACATCACCGTAGCACAGTATGTGGATGAGACCGCCAAGGAGTTGGGCAAAGCGGTGAAGGTGATAGAGATGGTACGCTACGAAGTAGGCGAGGGCATCGAAAAGAAGGAAGAGAACTTCGCAGAAGAAGTTGCGAAACAGATCAACAATTAGTAAAAAACCTATGCTATAATAAAAGGACACTATACATAGTGTCCTTTTATTGAATGACAACACAATTGCATGAGGAGGGACCATGGAGCCGAAATACAAGAGAATTGTACTGAAAATCAGCGGTGAAGCATTGGCAGGAAACAATCAGTTCGGACTCAACGAGGATATGCTGAATATGGTTGCCCATCAGGTGGGAAAAGCGGTTGATATGGGCGTTCAGGTAGCAATCGTTGTGGGTGGCGGAAATTTTTGGAGAGGCAGGACCAGCAAGAGCATGGATCGCGCTACAGCTGACTATATGGGCATGCTGGCAACCTGTATCAACGCATTGGCTCTGCAGGACTCCCTTGAGTCCCACGGTATTAAGACAAGGGTGCAGACAGCCATAGAAATGATGGAAATTGCCGAACCATATATCCGAAGGAAAGCCATTAGTCATCTTTCCAAGAATATAGTCGTAATCTTCGCTGCGGGAACGGGGAATCCTTTCTTTTCCACAGACACAGCTGCGGCGTTGCGGGCAGCTGAAATAGAAGCAGATGTCATCCTATTGGCGAAAAAAGTGGACGCTGTTTACGATGATGACCCACAGGTGAATCCCAATGCAAAACCATTTGAACGGCTGACTCACATGGATCTTCTGAACAAAAGCCTGGGGGTCATGGACTCCACTGCGGCTTCCCTGTGTATGGATAATAATATCCCCATTCACGTATTCAGTCTGAATGAACCGGATAACGTAATAAGAGCCATTTATGGCGAAAAAATCGGAACGATAGTAGAATAACATCGGGAAAAAGGAGGAAATAAAAATGAATGACGCTAAGAAAGTGCTCGACGAGAAAATGGAGAAAACCAAGTCTGTACTGAAAGAGGATCTGAACACTGTAAGAGCCGGACGCGCAAATCCTGCCCTGCTGGATAAAATCATGGTGGAATACTATGGCACGCCGACTCCTTTAAAGAATATTTCCAATGTTTCCGCACCGGATCCCCGCACCTTACAGATCGTCCCTTTTGATCCAAAGTCTCTTTATGATGTAGAAAAGGCAATCAACATGGCTAACTTAGGGATCAACCCGTCTAATGATGGAAAGTGCATTCGGTTGGTTATACCGCAGGTCACAGAAGAGAGACGAAAAGAGCTTACCAAAACCGTTCGCAAAATGGGAGAAGAAACTAAGATTGCCGTTCGGAATCTGCGTAGAGATGCAAACGAAGTACTGAAGAAGGCAGAAAAAGCAGGAGACTTGACAGAGGATGACCTAAAGGCAGATATGGATGAAGTGCAGAAGAAAACGGATGCCTGCATTAAGGACATCGACGAGATTATTGAACATAAAGAAAAAGAGATCATGGAGGTCTGATGATCGACTTATTAGGGCATAGGGAAGAAAAGGCCACCGGGTTACTGGCTGCCCAAGGGCTTCCATGGGTGACAGAGGTAACGGCTCCCCCTCGTAAACCGTTGGATGAAGGCTATTTTAGAGTGATAAAACAAGAGTTCACCGAAGGTATATATCGACTCACTTTGTGCAAAGTGCCGGATTATTTCCGGTGATTGATAGATGCTTCGTTGAAATCAGAATGCAGTAGGGGACGGTAAAGCATGAAAACCGTCCCTTTCTTAACAAAGGAGATGGGCGCTTGGAGTTTGAAAAGGTTCCTGATCACGTTGCTATCGTAATGGATGGAAACGGACGATGGGCAAAGAAGAGAAATCTTCCCAGGCTTGCAGGGCATAATGCAGGGATGAAAGCTTTGAAAGAAATTGTGAAGCGGTCATCCACTCTCGGCATCAAGCACTTGACTGTCTATGCCTTTTCCACGGAAAACTGGCGGAGACCCAGTGAAGAGGTGGGTGGGATTTTCAAAATCCTTGTACAGTATGTAGATAAGGAACTGGCGGAGCTTCACGGGAACAACGTGAAAGTCAGCGTGCTAGGTAATTATAGAAAGCTGCCCCAAGAGGCGGTAAAGAAGTTAGAAGAAGCCTTGGGAAAAACAAAAAACAATACAGGGCTTCAGTTTCATATTGCTCTGAATTATGGGAGCAGGGATGAGATGCTGCAGGCAGTAAAAGGCGTGGCGGGAGATGTGGCTGCCGGTAAATTACAGCGGTCAGAGTTGACTGAGGAAGTGTTTTCTCAGTATCTATTCACAAAGGATATCCCGGATCCGGATCTTGTCATACGAACCAGCGGGGAAATGAGGCTTTCCAATTTCCTGCTGTGGCAAAGCGCATACAGCGAATTTGTGTTCAGTGAGATTTACTGGCCGGACTTCACTCCGGAACGGTTTGAAGAGGCCATAGCAGAATACACAAAAAGAGCGCGTCGTTTTGGAGGGGTCAAATGAAGACAAGAATACTGTCAAGTGTGATTTTATTGCCCTTATTGGTAGTCCTGTATTTTCGGGGCCCATTGCTCTGGGTTGTCTGCCTGCTCATTGCAGTCGTTGGAGTGAGCGAATTTTACCGAGGCTTTGAAGCCCTTAAAATTCAACCAAATCACTGGATTGGGTGGGTTTCAGCAGTAGCTCTGTATGCATTGGTAATTTTTGGAGAAGGGCTTCACCTGTATATGCTATGGTTCTTTGCTGTGGTTGCAGCCAGCCTTCTCTACCTCTTCAAAATCGAAGAGAGGCAGTTGGCCGATGGCATGGCAACGGCCTTGGGTGTTTTCTATGTGGTGTTTTTCTCGTTCCACGTAGTGCTCATTGATCGAACGGGAATGGGCAACCTGATCTGGCTGGTGATCCTCACCGCCTTTGGTACGGATGTCATGGCCTATTTCACCGGTTACTTTCTGGGAAAGCACAAGCTCTGTCCAAAAATCAGCCCCAAGAAAACCATCGAGGGTGCCATTGGAGGCATTGCAGGCAGTGTGATTCTATGCTCTGGCTTTGGGTATCTACTCTCCGAGGAATCCATGATACACTTCATACTCATTGGATTTTTCGGTAGCATCGTTGCCCAGGCAGGTGACTTAACGGCATCGGTATTCAAACGGAAGATGGGCATCAAAGACTACGGAAATCTGATACCCGGTCATGGAGGAATGTTGGATCGCTTTGATAGCGTGCTTTTTACTGCACCATTTGTGTATTATTATATAATGTTGGTAATATTCTAATGAAGAGGATAGGAATACTGGGCTCTACGGGCTCTATAGGAACTCAAGCCCTGGATATGGTGAAAAAGAGTCGGGATCAGTTTACGATCACAGCTCTGACCTGTGGCAGGCGTGTGGATGTGCTGAGGTCGCAGATTTTGGAATTTCATCCTGAGGTCGTCTGTGTGGAACAGGAAGCCGATGCGTTGCGTCTAAAGAGACAGTTCCCTAACACGGAAGTGTTTTGGGGAAAAGAAGGACTGAAGCAAACAGCTGCACAGGCTGATTGCGAGATGATTCTGAACGCACTGGTCGGTATGCGGGGTTTAGAGCCAACCCTTTCCGCCATTCGTGCCGGCAAAGACATTGCTCTGGCAAACAAGGAGACCCTAGTTGCCGGCGGTGCCATCGTCAAAGAAGCTATAGAGGAAGAGGGAGTACGTCTCGTCCCCGTCGACAGTGAGCACAGCGCCATTTTTCAAGCTCTCCGGGGGAATGAAAAGCAGAAGATCCGGCGGATACTACTCACTGCATCCGGAGGGCCATTCAGAGGGTATACCCTTTCCCAGCTTGCAGAGGTCACGGTAGAACAGGCCTTAAAACACCCAAACTGGAGCATGGGCAGCAAGATTACCATTGATTCGGCCACCATGATGAACAAGGGCCTGGAGGTCATTGAAGCAAAATGGCTCTTCGATGTAGATCCGGGCATCATTGAAGTCGTGGTTCAAAGGGAGAGCATAATACACTCCATGGTGGAGTTTGCGGATGGTTCAATCATGGCGCAACTTGGAATGCCGGACATGAGAGTTCCCATAAGCTATGCGTTCACCTACCCGGACAGGTTGGAAAACGACAGCGAAGGAGTGGATTTCTTCCGACTTGGGCAATTGCACTTTGAATCGGTGGATCTGCAGGTTTTTCGCTGCCTGGGTATGGCCTACGAAGCTTTGAAGCTGGGAGGAAGCTATCCTGTAGCACTGAATGCTGCAAACGAAGTGCTTGTGCAGAAGTTTTTAGAAGGGAGAATTTCCTTTATTGACATTCAGAATACCATTGAAAAAGTGCTGGAACAGCATATACCCCGCTATGATATGAATTTGGATGAAGTCTTAGAGGTCGATGGTGAAATCAGGGAGAGGTTATTAGTATGGGAGCAACCATAATATACGCAATTTTAATATTTTGTCTGTTGATTTTCGTTCACGAGCTGGGTCATTTTGTGGCGGCCAAATCGGTGGGAGTCCGGGTGAATGAATTTTCCCTGGGAATGGGACCCGCTCTCTTACACTTTGGTAAGGGTGAGACTGAATATTCGCTGCGGGCATTTCCCATAGGCGGCTATGTGAAAATGGAGGGTGAGGATGAAGATTCTGATGATCCGGGAGCCTTCAACAATAAATCTCCTTTACAGCGCGGTGTAGTTCTGGTTGCCGGTTCCTTTATGAATCTGGTCACCGCAATCGTGATTATTACCATCGTTGCCATGGCTATAGGGATGACAAGCAATGTGATCGATCTGGTCTCGGAAGGCTTTCCTGCAGAGAAGGCCGGGCTCAAGCCGGGGGACAGGATCGTGCAGATCAACGAAACGAGGATAGAAAGCTGGAGCGATGTCACGGGAACGCTGGCCGCCAGTGAGGGGGAAACTGTCAATATACTCGTAGAGCGAGACGGTAAGAAGTTGACGCTGATTAGTGGTGTGAGCATCAATGAAGAGGGAAGGCGAGTCATCGGTATTACGTCCAGGCTTGAACATTCTCTTGGCAAAGCGCTGATAGCAGGTGTATCGAGTACATGGGAACTGACAGGGGAAATGCTCAGCTACCTTAAGCTGCTGTTTACCGGCGGGGGCTCAATGAACGACCTTGTCGGTCCAGTGGGAATCGTCAGTATAATCAACGATCAGGCCAAGATGGGAATCTTTTATATCGCAAACTTAACGGCACTGATCAGTCTGAATCTGGCTATCGTCAATATGCTACCTTTTCCGGCCCTGGATGGAGGTAGGCTGCTATTCCTGGTGATCCGGCAGGTTACCGGTAAGGCGATTACTGATTCTGTGGAGTCCAAGATTCATTTTGCCGGGCTCATGCTGCTCTTTGCCTTGATGATCTACCTGGTTGTACAGGATGTGGATCGCTTTATTTTGAATTGAAACATCTGAGCCTAGAGGTTGCTCCTGTAGAGTTGAATTAGGGTGAATTATCAATGAGGAAAAGTATTACGAGACAAGTACGGGTAGGAGATGTGTTGATAGGCGGTGGAGCACCTGTATCCATTCAGTCGATGACAAATACCAGTACCGGAGATGTGAAGGCCACGGTGGAACAGATCGCCCGGCTTACGGAAGCGGGCTGTGAGATCGTGAGATGTGCTGTGCCCGACCGGGAGGCGGCAGAAGCTCTCGGCCGGATCAAGAAAGCAATAAGCATCCCCCTGGTAGCGGACATTCATTTCGACTATCGCCTTGCATTGTGCGCCATGGAAAACGGGGTGGATAAAGTTAGGATAAATCCCGGAAACATCGGGGCCGGAGATAGAGTCCAAGCCGTGCTTTTGGCAGCCAAGGAACGTGGAATTCCCATTCGAGTGGGAGTGAATTCGGGCTCTTTGGAGAAGCCCCTGCTCGAAAAATATGGCGGGGTCACGGCAGAAGCCCTTGCCATGAGCGCATTAACAATGGTTCAGCTCATTGAAGATATGGGTTTTCATGACATAGTCGTTTCCTTAAAGTCCTCTGATGTTAAGCTGAATTACGATGCTCACCTCCTTGTGGCAGAGGAGTTGGACACTCCTTTACATATCGGTATTACAGAATCCGGAACTATAACAAGCGGTAAATTGAAATCTGCGGTAGGAATCGGAGCCCTGTTATTAGCCGGTATCGGCGATACTATGCGCGTATCTCTGACAGGGGATCCCGTGGAGGAGGTTCGCTTTGCCAAAGAGCTACTCAAGGCGGCGGGT
>CAYLVS010000006.1:0-22356 GCA_964387185.1 uncultured Oscillospiraceae bacterium
ATAAAACAAAGGAAGCAAAAGAACCGTCCCCCTGCTTCCTGTCACCACCTGCTTCCTAATTTCTATTATTCATAGTAGCTTAAATCTCGTCCCTGCTTCAGCATGCTGTTAAAGACCGGCCAGATTTCCGGCATGGCCCAGCGATATTCCCAACAGGCAGAACCGGCAAGATCGTAGTTCTGTACCAGAGACAGGCGATTGGCTACAGACCTTGCATCCTCTACCCAAATTTTATCCGTGTATACACCGTTGGGGTAGGAAATGAAATATTGCTTTTCCTTGTCCAGCCAGGTAGAGGTTAAATTCATATCGACGATGAGATCCCGTATATAGCCCATGGAAGCAGACGGGTTACGGATCACTTTACCGCTGTTGTCTACGACCCAGACTCTTGTGTAGAGGGGGACTCCCAAAAGTATCTTCTCCTTCGGAACTTCCTTCAAAGTAGCTTCGATGGCCTCGGTGACCCAGGGAAGTGAGGCTACGGAGCCGGCAGTCGGGCTGGAACTATAGTGTTCGTCATAGGTCATGACCGCGATATAGTCAACATACTTTGCAAGAGCATGCCGATCGTATTCAATGGTCCAGGGTTTGGGAATCAGTGTATCGATGGACAGGTTAAGGCCCTGCCTTTCTGTATACTGTCGCAGGAGGGCGGTGAAAGAGGTAAGCCCTGCAGCATCTTTATCTGCAACCTGCTCGTAGTCTATGTTGATTCCATCTACATCGTAGAGACTAGAATAGAACAGGTACTGGGCAACGGAGCGATTCAAAAGGGCACTGTTGTTGAATACGGTGCCGGAGTATGCAGTAGAGCCTTTGGTGCTCATGTTGTTCGTTATGGTTGCCCATACGAGGTAACCGTTGTTATGGGCATTTTTCGTATAGCTCAGGTCTCCGGTATTCTCCACAGAGCCTCCGCCATCGACGATCTGGTGGAACCAGGTGGGCGCCAGAATATCGATGCCTTCTTCTTTTGTTTCCGGAGGAGGAGGGGTTGTCGCGGAGCAATATTGCCAAACCACGTTGATTTTCTCCTTACCGCGGACGTATTTGTCCTTCTTTGGCGCATAAAAATCCACAGTGGATAGGTCCACATCAGAGATTTCCACATGGGATTTCATCACATACCCTGTTAGTTCATTTCGGGCTTCTATCTTATAGTAATTGTCCGTTTCACCTAAAATTGACACCATCTCACCCCTGTTCAAAGGGAAAGATGCTTGCTTCCCTTGGGAATGAAGATTGGTGACCAGATCGATATTGTTTCCGTTGATTTTGGCTACCTTATCCGTGCCGGAATAGCGATGTATGCGTATGGTACCGTTGGATACGGAAGAACTCAGCTTTAAGAACTGCTCCGCCGCATCCATTGGGACACAGAGTACATCGTCAAAAGTTTTCAGTGGGATATAGACGATCCCGCCGTATTTTTTAACAAAATCGGTAGTCTGTGAATCTGCCATCATGATATTTTGCTTTGAAAGATCTATGAGAAGCTTCTTTCCTGTTCCATCAAAAGTGAGCTTGTCCGTATTTCCCAGACTCTTCGCAACAGAAATAGGAACATAAGGTGTTTGGTTGACTATGTATCCGCCCTCTGAAAGCCGCTTTCCCTCAAAGTAGATGGGAGTCGTGTCCTCATTGGCTCCGAAACTGGAAAGACCGGCCATGATTCCCGTTGCTGTTACGGCAGTAACCAGCAGACAGATCATTGCTATTAGAATTACTCTATTTTTGCTTTTTCTCATTAGTTCCCCTCCGTCTTTTCTACATTATATTCTATTATGAACGTCAACCCGATTCAAGCGAAAAACAAAAAGCGTAATAATCTTGAAACAAGTGCTCCGACGCCAAAGGAAAGCAGAAAACTGCCAATCCAGGTGGACAGGGCTACAACCGGGCCTCTATCCTTGAACAGCACCATGAGAGACGCAAAACAGGGAACAAAGAGAGTCATAACAACGAGAACCACTGTAATCTGTGCATTGGAAAAAGAATTCTGCGTCACGGCAGCGTAAAGCTCCGAAGCCCCGAGATCCTTTTTTATGATTGCCAGTAGAAACAGATCGGTAGCCCGATCCGGAAGCTCCAATAGACCGGATGTAATTGGCGAACACCACCGGTGGATTTTTTGAAAGCCGCCTGTGTAATTCAATGTAGCCATAATTAGACCACCGAAAGCAAAGGTGGGTGCCGCATCCACCAGAAAAGCGCGAGATGCTTTCATGGCAACAGTTATAACCGGAAAGAACTCGGGAACAACCAGGGGAGTGAGTTGGGGTATCTTGTAGGCGGGCTTACCGGGGATCAGCCTGTTCAGCAAAAAACCGATAAACACAAAAATTATTATAACTGTTATTAGGTAGATAGAAATATAGGCAATGGGGAGGATGGAAGATACGGCAAGGATGATGGCAAATTGGGCAGAACAGGGCACAGCAAGACAGAGAAGGACACTGGCAATGAGTCTCTCTCTTTCCGTAGAGAGGGAATTGACGGAGATCAGTGCAGCCGTTACACATCCAAAGCCAAGTAGCAGAGGAAGGACTCCTTCTCCCGAGAGACCCAGGTGCCGGAAGAAGCCGTGAGCCGAGCAGGAGATTAGCCTTAAGAGGCCGGAATCCCGCAGGAGAAACAATACCAGGTAAAAGGAGAAGACAAGGGGAAGCAAAAGACCCAAGAGATAAAGGGGCACCATAGTGAGAAGCCCGTATTCACCGATTAACAAAGAGGGTAGGAAGTTGTCCCTATCCATAAAGGCAGAAAAGTAACCGGTTATGAGATTGTAATACCAGGTGCCCATAAGCGTACCTTGTGTAAAGTCCACAACGGGACCTGCAACTAATTTACCGATGAACAGGTAAATGCATATGAGAAGGGCAAAGACAAGAAGCCCGCCCCAAAAAGGCTTTGCAATAATGTGATTAAATTGCTTTCCCAATGAACACCGCCTGACAATTATACTTTTGAAACACTGATGTAAATGGTATGATATAATAGTATGAATGAATAGCGTTTTCATGAATCATATACTTTGAATCATCGGGCTGAGAGGTGCATTTTGGAAATAATTCTATTAATACTTGGACTGATTGTGCTAGGGATGCTTGGGATTTTGCTCCGGAGAATCATTTCTCTCGAGAAGAGAATGGCAGAGAAACATTCTATGGACGAATACAATGAAGAATTGGGTGAACAGCTGGACAAGCTTCAAAAAGAAATTGATAACGAGATAAAAGAATCCAGACAGGAGACCCTAAAATACATAACAGATAATTTCAGATACCTCGCAGATATTCTGTCCGGATCTCAAAAACAGATTGCTGATATCCAGGACAAGCGCCTCCTGGATCTGAACCGACAGCTTACACAGAAGAACGATACGCTGCAAAAAACGGTAAACGATATGCTGAAGCACATTAACGACACGATGGAGTACCGCCTCCTATCTATGCAGCGGGACAATGAAAAGAAGCTGGAACAGATGAGAGAAACAGTGGACGAAAAGCTGCAGAAGACCCTTGAAGACAGGATTAGCCAATCCTTCAAGATGGTCAGTGAAAGGCTTGAACAGGTCTACAAAGGTCTGGGAGAAATGCAGACGTTAGCTTCCGGAGTGGGGGATCTGAAGAAGGTCTTGTCCAATGTGAAAACGAGGGGAATTCTAGGTGAAATCCAACTGGGTGCTATCCTTGAGCAAATTCTGTCACCGGACCAATATGAAGCGAATATATCGACGAGAAAAGGGAGTTCTGAGCGCGTGGAATATGCCATCAAGCTTCCGGGAGATGACGAAGGAATCGTATACCTTCCCATCGATGCGAAATTTCCGGCGGATGCTTACAGCAAGCTTGTCGATGCCTATGAAAAGGGAGATGTATCCGAAATCGATGCAGCGGTTGCTCATTTGGAACGCATGATAAGGAACTTCGCGAAGGATATTAAAGAAAAGTATATCTCACCGCCTCAAACAACTGATTTCGGGATTATGTTCCTGCCCTTTGAGGGACTCTATGCGGAAGTTGTAAGGCGTGGAATGGTGGAAACACTGCAGAAGGACTATAAGATTAACATTGCCGGCCCCAGCACGATGGCGGCTTTGTTGAACAGTTTGCAGATGGGCTTTCGCACCTTGGCGATCCAGAAGCATTCCGGTCAGGTTTGGGATGTTCTGGGCGCTGTGAAAACCGAGTTCGAAAAATTTGGAAATGTGCTTGATGCGACGCAGAAACGCATCAACCAGGCAAACGAAGAGTTGGATAAGCTCGTAGGTGTCAGGACCAGAACGATACAGAGGAAGTTACGCACTGTGACAGCGCTGCCGGAAGAAAGCAGCCAAGCCATTATAGGTTACGAGGACGGAGCGGATGATTTCATAGACGGAGGAGGTGAGGAATAGGATGAAGATCTTCGCTATTGGTGACTTGCACTTATCATCGGATGGGTTAAAACCTATGGATATATATGGTGGACAGTGGATTAAACATACAGAACGACTGGAACACAAATGGAGGTCTTTGGTAGGTGAAGAAGATCTGGTCATTATTCCGGGAGATATCTCTTGGGCTCTGAAGAGGCAGGATGCGGAAGAGGATCTGGCATGGGTGGCCCGTCTTCCCGGAAATAAGATATTGATCAAAGGCAACCACGATCTTTGGTGGACTTCTGTGACAAAGCTGAATCAGCTGCATGAAAGCATTTTTTTCCTGCAGAACACTTGTTATATGGCGGGAACCACAGCTATTTGCGGCAGCCGTGGATGGGTTTGCCCCGGAGATACGGATTTTACAAAGCAGGATGAGAAGATCTACAACAGGGAGTTGGGACGCCTTCGACTGTCTCTTGCGGCTGCCGTGAGCGCCGGAGCTTCTGAGATTATTGGGGCGATTCATTTTCCTCCGGCAAATGATATGTACGAGGATTCGGGCTTCACAGCTCTATTCGAAGAGTACGGTGTAAAATTGGTGGTCTACGGGCATCTTCACGGTCCGGATGCTCACCTTCGCGGAATACAGGGGCAGCGTAACGGCGTGGAATACCGGTTGGTTTCCTGTGATTATCTGAGTTGTTGTCCGCTGTTAATCAGTGGCAGAGGGATAGGAGGAACAAAATGAAGAGAGTGATCCTAATCGTACTTGACAGTTTGGGGATCGGAGCTCTCCCCGATGCTGAAAATTATGGAGACAGCGGTGCGAATACCCTGGGGAGCATCAAAAGCGCAAAACCTGACCTCCACATTCCCAACCTGACAAAAATGGGATTGGGACTCATCGATGGAGTGGAAACGCTGGAGAAGGAGGCGGAACCCCTGGCCTCATATGGCCGGCTGGCGGAAATGTCTAAAGGAAAGGATACGATTACAGGACACTGGGAGATTGCAGGACTCTACACACCCGTACCTTTTAAAACCTTTGAGCGTTTTCCTGATGACTTTATGAAAGCCTATGAAAGTGCCATTGGTGTTGGTACTTTGGGGAACTATGCAGCCTCCGGTACGGAAATAATCAAAGAATTGGGTCCGGAACACAAAGCTACAGGAAAGCCTATTGTTTACACCTCTGCAGACAGTGTTTTCCAGATCGCCGCCAATACGGAGGTGGTCCCTTTGAAGGAGCTGTACCGCTATTGCGAAATTGCCAGGGAGATGCTTGTAGGGGAGCTTCAGGTGGGAAGGGTCATTGCCCGGCCTTTCAAAGAGGTTGGAGAAGAATATGTCAGAACTTCCGATCGAAAGGATTATGCCATTTCCCCGGGAGACAGGACTTTATTGGACATGGTGAAAGATGCTGGTAAGACTGTTTATGCGGTAGGTAAGATCAGTGATATCTTTAACGGTCAGGGCGTGAGTATTTCAGTGCATACGAGTAGCAACGGGGATGGTATCGATAAGACAATTCAAGCAATGAATGCCGACTTCGAGGGCTTGCTTTTTACCAATCTGGTAGACTTTGATTCTTTGTTCGGCCACAGAAGGGACGGCAGGGGCTATGGGTCGGCTCTGGAGGAGTTTGACAACAGACTTCCGGAAATCATGAAGACTATGAAATCGGATGATATTCTGATTCTCTGTGCCGATCACGGAAATGATCCGGGGCATAGCGGATGGGATCATACCAGAGAACACGTTCCGGCACTGATATACGGAAAGAAGATACGTCCAGGCGTAAACCTGGGGACCCGATCCACTTTTGCGGACTTGGCTGCAACGATAGCAGAATATCTTGGGGTGGAGACTACTTCCATCGGAACCGGTTTTCTAAAAAGTATACTGTAGGGGATGATGCTGTTGGGATGATGCCCCCATCATCCCGCAGCAAGAAAGATAGTAGATGGGAAATGTACAAAAAATCAATTAATGTGTTGAGAAGTTACGTATTTTTACAAGTAATCGCACATTAATCGAAATATTGCTCAGATTTCGCCCGAAAAAGACTTTTTATCCTACATTACTTGAAATTTTGCACAGTAGCTTATCAGGTAGCGGTAGTATACATATGGTTCATTACTATTAAGTTTACCGTAGAAAGGTGGAAAAGCGCAAATGAACATGTATGATATCATCTACAAAAAAAGACAGGGAGAAGCTCTTAATAAGGATGAAATCCGGTACTTCATAGAGGGTTACACAAGGGGTAGCATCCCGGACTATCAGGCATCGGCTCTCCTAATGGCCATCTACTTTCAGAAGATGAACGCGGAAGAGACTTATCTGCTGACGGACTCCATGCGGCATTCCGGTGATGTGGTGGATCTTTCGATTATTGAAGGGATTAAAGTAGATAAGCACAGTACCGGCGGCGTAGGGGACAAGACTACCCTTATCGTAGGTCCTTTGGCTGCAGCCTGTGGTGTGCCTATCGCTAAGATGTCCGGGAGAGGCCTGGGCTTTACCGGTGGCACCGTGGACAAGATGGAATCGATCCCGGGATTTCAGACGACGCTTGAAGAAGGTGAATTTCTCAATCTGGTCAATCGCATCGGCATTTCAGTAATCGGCCAGACCGGGCAAATAGCACCGGCGGACAAAAAGCTCTACGCATTGCGGGATGTCACGGCAACCGTGGACAATATCAGCCTGATTACCTCCAGCATAATGAGCAAGAAGCTGGCAGCGGGCAGTGATGCTATCGTTCTGGATGTCAAGTGCGGGAAGGGAGCTTTTGTGGAGACGCTTGAAGCTGCCGAGGAGCTCGCTCACAACATGGTAAGCATCGGAAATGCGGATGGAAAAAAGACCATCGCTCTAATTACCGACATGGATCAGCCTCTGGGGAATGCGGTAGGCAACAGCTTGGAGGTTATTGAAGCGATAGAGACATTGCGGGGACGCGGGCCTGATGATATTACGGAGCTTTCGCTGACGTTAGCAGGATATATGGTCTTCTGCGGAGGAAAAGCCGGGACACCGGAAGAGGGACGAGCATTGGTAGAAAAGGCTCTGACAGGTGGAGCCGCTTTGGAGAAAATGCGGAAGTTCGTCGCAGGACAGGGAGGTAATCCGGATGTTCTGGATGACTACGGTCTATTCCCTCAGCCTTCTTACAGCGAAGCCGTGTTTTCAAAAGAAGCAGGTTATGTAACTTCCATTGATGCCAGGCGCATTGGCTTGGCTTCGCAGCATGCGGGAGCCGGAAGGGAACGAAAAGAGGATGCTATCGATCTTTCGGCAGGTCTGCTGCTTTCGAAAAAAGTTGGGGATGCAGTGGAGCCCGGTACGCTCCTGGCGACTGTTTTTGGCAATGATCCGGATCGCGTGAAGAAAGCGGCACTGGAGGCTTTCGGTGCCTTCCTCATATCACCTGATATACCGCAGATCGGACCTCTTATAAAAAAGATTATAAAATAAATGTGAAAGGACTGAATGTATGGGCAAACGAACCTTTACTGCGGGGATTCTCACAGTTAGTGACAAAGGCGCCGCAGGACAACGGGAAGATGTTAGTGGCAAGGTTATCGAAGGAATTCTGACTGAAGCAGGCTATCGTATCGTGAGATACTGCATTGTTGCCGATGAAAAGCCGGAGATCGAAGAAGAGCTCCTCAGAATGTCGGATGAGATGAGCCTCAATCTGGTGATCACCACAGGAGGCACTGGCTTCAGCGCAAGGGATATCACTCCAGAGGCCACGAAAGCTGTCATTGAGAGGGAGACCCCCGGTATATCGGAAGCGATACGCTTGAACAGCCTCTCGGTGACGCCGAAGGGGATGCTTTCTCGTGGCATCAGTGGTATTCACGGGAATACCCTTATTGTAAACCTGCCGGGCAGTCCTAAGGCGGTTCGTGAGTCCCTTGAATACATTCTTTCTCCCCTGGAGCACGGTTTGGATATCCTATTGGGAGAAGCCTCGGAGTGTGCAAGATGATTGATACATACGGTCGCAGAATACATTATGCCAGAATCTCCATAACCGATTTGTGCAACCTGAGATGCCGGTACTGTATGCCGGAAGAGGGAGTCACCAAAAAAGATTGCGGGGAGATCCTTCGCATTGAAGATTTCATTGAAATATCCAAAGCGCTGCTTGAACTTGGCATTGATAAGCTCCGCATTTCCGGTGGAGAACCTTTGGTCCGTCACGGGATGCTTACTATGATGCAGGAGATCGGTAAAATTACCGGGCTCAAGGATTTTGCCGTCACCACTAATGGTTTGCTTTTGCCAAGGTGTGCAAAGGAACTGCGGAATGCCGGAGTCCGCAGAGTCAATATCAGTTTGGACACCCTTGATGAGGAAAAGTACCGCGCGATTACCCGAGGCGGCGACCTGAATCGAGCCCTTGCAGGGATAGATGCTGCAAGGTCGGCAGGATTTGAGCGCATTAAGATCAATGTGGTATTGATGAAGGGATTCAACGATGATGAAATATCCCCATTCGTAGAGTTTACAAGAGACAATCCAATCGATGTTCGCTTTATCGAGCTAATGCCTTTTGAAGGTCAACAGGAATTTGCCTACGGAAAATATATGTCCGCCGACGCAGTGCCTGAGCTGTGTAATGAACTGCGGGAAGAGCCGCAGGACGATCCATCTTCTCCTGCCAGATACTACCGTTTACCGGGAGGAAAGGGGCGGGTCGGACTGATCGAACCCATGAGCCATACATTCTGCCATACATGCAACCGAATCCGGATTACTGCAGACGGCCACATCTTAAGCTGTCTTCACAGCAGAAGTGAAATTGATCTTAAGCCGGCACTGCATGATCGGGAAGCAATGAAAACTCTGATTTTGAAAGCTGTAGCCAATAAGCCTATGACCCACCGACTCTCGCAAGGAGAGTTGATGGAGCGGGACATGGGACAAATAGGAGGTTGATCGTGAGCGAATTTACGCATATAAATGCTGAGGGAAGAGCGAAAATGGTGGATGTTGGGGACAAAGCCTTTACAGATCGGACTGCCATAGCTCGGGGTGAAATTCTCATGCTCCCCGAAACGGCGAAAAGGATAAAAGAAGGTGGCATGAAGAAAGGAGATGTCATCGGTGTTGCTCAAATCGCAGGCATTACCGGGGCTAAAAAGACATGGGACTTGATACCTATGTGTCATAACATCTTCATATCCGGCTGTGACATGGACTTCGCCATCAAAGAAGATCGGGTCGAAATCACTGCCACTTTATCCACTAACGGGCAGACGGGAATCGAAATGGAGGCGCTTACCGCCGTCTCCGTAGCAGCACTGACTATTTATGATATGTGTAAGGCAGTAGATAAAACCATGAAGATACAAAACATCCGACTGATGAAAAAGACCGGGGGCCGTTCCGGAGAATTGTTAATGGAGGAGTTGTAATGAAAAAGGGAATTGTGAAAGCAGTGAATACCAGCGAGAGCAAGGGCGTGGTGAAAAAACCCGTGGACAGCGTCGTCATGGTAGAAGGATTGGGAATACAGGGAGACGCCCACGCAGCGCCTGGAAAACGCCAGATCAGCCTCCTGGCACAGGAAAGCGTGGATAAGATGATTGCCTTGACGGGCAATGAAGATCTGTGTGTAGGTATATTTGCTGAGAATCTTACCGTAGAAGGTCTGGAGCTGCACACCCTCCCTGTGGGAACAAGGATGAAAATCGGCGAAACCCTCCACGAGGTGAGTCAAATCGGTAAGGAGTGCCATAGCGGATGTGAGATTATGAAGAAGGTGGGGCAATGCATTATGCCCCGGGAAGGAATCTTTACGGAAGTACTGATTGGGGGTGTTGTCAGACCCGGTGATGAAATCGAGATTATGGAATAAATCAAGATAAGTCAACAATTCGTAACCTTGAGAGAATAAACCCCCTGCAATTGAAATATCTTTAGTACTAGAGATTAGGGAGGGGGTTTTTTAATTGTTTTCATATAAGCTTACCTGTTGGACTCTGGTATTCCTATTGTTTCTGTCCGCAGTGGCATTATTGGCTCCAAATACATACGGAGGAGAACAGGGTGTGGTTGCCAGTGATGATCTGCAAGTGATTGAGACGGCTGTGCCCGTTTCAGTGAATACCGAGGCAGCAGTCATGGTGGCCGAAACCGCCAAGTCTGCCATACTCATTGATTCCGGTAGCGGTACCGTTCTCTATGAAAAGAACAGTCACGAGAAGCTGCCTCCGGCCAGCATCACGAAGATTATGACCATGCTGCTGGTACTGGAAGCTGTAGATCGGGGCCAGATCTCACTTCAGGATCAGGTAACCATCAGTCAAAGGGCAGCAAGTATGGGAGGAAGCCAGATGTACATGGAGCAGGGTGAACAGCAGGCTGTGGAAACCTTGCTCAAGGGAATGGCCATCGGCAGTGCAAACGATGCTTGCGTTGCAAGTGCTGAATACGTAGCCGGTACAGAAGAGATTTTTGTAGAAATGATGAACAAGAGAGCACAGGAACTGGGTATGAATGACACCCATTTTGTGAATACCAACGGACTTCCGGTGGCGGATCATTACACCAGTGCATATGATATAGGACTGATGTCAAGAGAACTCTTAAAACACAAAATTGCCCATGAGTGGTTTAATACTTGGCAGACAAAGGTACTGGTGGGATTAACAAACAAGGAACAGACAGAGTTTGAACTTACAAACACCAACCGCTTGATTCGGCTCTATCCCGGTGCCAACGGCATCAAAACCGGTTTTACCCAAGAGGCAGGCTACTGTTTGTCCGGTTCTGCCACAAAGGATGATTTGACCCTTATCGCAGTAGTGTTGGGATGCGACACCACCCAACACAGGTGGGGGGAAACAATGAAGTTATTGGATTACGGCTTTGCCATCTGCGAGAGTGCGGTCATTGCCGATCAAGGAGAAGTATTTGGATCCTTAACCGTTGAAAAGGGTTCTCCGACGACAATCAACGCCATAGCCGACTCGGATATCAACCTTCTTGTGAAAAAGGGAGAACGTGATCAGGTGACAACAGAGGTGATTCTGTTTGAAAGACTGAAAGCACCCGTGAATGCAGGGGATCAGGTGGGAGAACTGGTGGCATTGAAAGATGGGCATGAAGTTGGAAGATACCCCCTGGTAGCTGACGCAGAAATAAAAGTCGCAAGTCTTCATGAAATTTACATACGAATGTTGAAGACACTGATTTAGAGTGCAGATATACGAAAGATAGGAAACAGAAGTTGAAGGATTAGAAGAGGCTTTAGAATGAGCGAATACGTTATCGTGTTTTCCTCCTCCTTCTATACGGCGGCATACGCTCGGGACCGTCTTCAGCATGCAGGCATCAATACCAGCCTGATGAAGACGCCGGCTCAGCTTTTCGGAAGCTGTGGCTACGGAATTTCACTGACGACGACCTCAGAGGGTATAGAACGTATAAAGGCCACTCTGCGTCAGAACCAGATCAACTGGCGGGCAATATTTCGGCTTGAGAATGAGAGAGGAATCCTCAAATACAAGGAAGCATAAAAAGACCCGCAGTGCTTTGTGCCTGCGGGTCTCCATTTGTATAAGGGTCTATTATCGCCTTGTTACTATTTCAGGTTCTCCGGGTTGAGGACTTCAAGTTCCGGCAGTACGAAGAGTCCATCCTTGCGAATGAGAACGTCATCGAAATACATCTCGCCACCACCGTATTCCGGCCGTTGTATCATTACGAGATCCCAGTGGACAGCGGATACATTCCCGTTGTTCGCATCTTCATAAGCACAGCCGGGAGTTAAGTGAAAGCTTCCGGCAATTTTTTCATCAAACAGAGTGTCCTTCATGGGATGGAGGATATAGGGGTTGACGCCGATGGCGAATTCTCCGAAGTAGCGGGCACCCTCGTCTGTGTCAAGCAGCTCATTGATTCTATCGGTATTGTTGGAAGTTGCCTTGACAATTTTACCGTTTTTAACCTCAAAGACAATATTTTCAAAGGTAAAGCCCTCTTCTTCAGAAGGGGTATTGTAGGATATGATACCGTTCATGGAGTCTTTTACCGGGGCGGAATAGATCTCTCCATCGGGAATGTTGCGCTCACCGCTGCATTTTACTGAGCCAATGTCCTTAATGGAGAAGGTGAGATCTGTTCCGGGCCCGACGATATGCACTTTGTCGGTCTTGTCCATCAGAACTTTCAGAGCATCCATAGCTTTGTCCATTTTGCCGTAGTCCAGGGTACAGACATCGAAGTAAAATTTCTCGAAATTTTCGAGGCTGGTGTTTGCTAGCTGTGCCATAGAGTTGTTAGGATAGCGCAGGACCACCCATTTAGAGTGATCTACCCTCTGGCGCAGCACCGGTCTCAAAACCCTGCTATAAAGGCTCTGCTGAGCAGATGGCACATCCGCATGCTCAGATGCATTGTCGGCAGCACGGACGCTGATGTATGCCTGCATTCCCTTCATCTGGTGGAGTTGGCATTCGTTCATGAATTCCAGCTGTTCTTCATTACAGCCTAAAAGAATTTCGCGGGTAATAGAAGAATCCCGAATTTCTGTATAGGGGTAGCCTCCGCATGCGTAGACTTCCTTTATGATTTGTTTTATTAAGGGTTTGGCTGTATCGCCATCATAAGAAATCAGGACGCGCTCGCCCTTTTGGATGTTGCAGGAATAATGCACGAGTACATCCGCTAACTTTTTGATTCTATTGTCCATTGAAGTCTCCTTTTATATTAGAATAATTTGTAATTATTTTCTTAATTAGTGTACCATGTTGGTGAAAAAATATCAATTAATTGCTAAGAAAAGCCTTTTGCTTGTAAGTGTACCGCAGATTGTGGTAATCTGAATAAAATAAATAAAAAAGCTGAGGAATTGAATGAAGCATATATTTGTACTCAACCCTGCCGCAGGCCCCAAAAAAGCGGAGCGTAAAATACTTCCCCGCATTCTGGAAGCAGTTAAGGCCGAGAATGTGGATTATGAGATACACCGGACCATGAACGTAGGTGACGGGGAAAATTTCGTAAGAAATCGCTGCTCAACCCACTCCGAGGAAAACATGCGCTTTTATGCCGTCGGAGGTGACGGTACTCTGAATGAGGTGGCCAATGGAATCTTTGGATTTCCCAACGCAGAGCTCGCTTTCATCCCTGCCGGGACAGGGAATGACTTTGCCCGTATTTTTTCAGCCCCCCGTGCGTTTCAGGATATAAAGAGGCAGTTAAGGGGCAAAGCAAAACCAATTGATTTGATCCGGTACGATGATAGAGTCATCGTCAATATGCTCAACATCGGACTGGACTGCGCTGTAGTTTCGGAAGTGGATGTCCTTAAGGAAAAGTACTTTCTCAGAGGCCCTCTGGCATACATGGTGGGTGTAGGTGTGGCATTTGGACATAACAAAGGATTTCTTCTAAAGGTGACTTTAGAAGATGGTAGCGTTTATGATCAGGAGTTTACTTTGGTAGCCGTAGGAAACGGTGCATTCTGCGGTGGTGGCTTCAAGGGCGTGCCTAAGGCCGAAATCAACGACGGTTTACTGGACGTGATTCTGGTCAACAAAATCAGTCGCAGGGCCTTTGCATCCCTAATCACGAAATACTATAAAGGTACTCACTTAGAGTCCCCTTTAGCCCGAGACATCATTACATATGTCAAGTGCCGGTCACTATCCATTGAATCCAAGGATAACATGCAGATCTGCGTGGACGGCGAGGTGGACTGTACCGATCGGCTAGATATTTCCATCATCCCATCGGGTATCCGCTTTTCTGTTCCCGAGGGCTGTGAGTTTTAGGGCAAAACTTAATGTTGTAGTTATCAGAAAATTTGAACTTGACTTGCCATTTATCTACGGGTACAATGAACCAAAGGATAACGAAACGACGTTTCACAATGCGAAATGATAAGAAAAGAGTGAGGTCTGAAGATGAGCTTTAAAAGCGACATTGAGATAGCGCAAGAGGCTAGACCTGATCCTATCAGCGAAATAGCAAAGCAACTTTCCATTGATGAGGATTTCATAGAAGTTTATGGGAAGCATATGGCAAAGATCGATTACAACATCCTAGATAAATATCCGGAACTGTCCAACGGAAAGCTCATTCTGGTCACTGCCATCAATCCCACCGCTGCAGGAGAAGGTAAGACTACAACAACTGTTGGCCTGGGAGATGCGTTAAGAAGAATCGGGAAAAAGACAGTCATCGCATTAAGGGAACCTTCATTAGGTCCGGTTTTTGGTGTAAAGGGAGGGGCTGCCGGAGGCGGTTATGCACAGGTCGTTCCTATGGAGGACATAAACCTTCACTTTACAGGTGACATTCATGCTGTAACTACTGCAAACAATCTGATTGCAGCAATACTGGATAATCACATCCAGCAAGGCAATACACTCAATATTGACGTTAGAAGAATCATTTGGAAAAGATGTTTGGATATGAACGACAGACAGCTTCGATTTGTTGTTGATGGACTTGGCGGCAAAGCCAATGGAACGCCGAGAGAAGACAGCTTCGACATTACGGTTGCATCTGAGATTATGGCCATTCTTTGTCTTTCAAATGACTTGGATGACTTAAAGGAAAAGGTCTCTAGGGTTATTGTCGCCTATAATTTCGAAGGAAAGCCGGTAACCGTCGGTGACTTAAAAGTGCAGGGAGCAGTGGCAGCCTTGTTGAAAAATGCGCTCAAACCCAACCTCGTTCAGACTTTAGAGCATACCCCCGCATTCATACACGGGGGTCCTTTCGCAAATATCGCTCATGGGTGCAATAGTGTAATGGCAACAAAGATAGCTCTTAAACTTGGAGATTATACAGTAACGGAAGCAGGCTTTGGTGCAGATCTGGGCGCTGAGAAATTTATTGATATCAAGTGCCGACTTAGCGGCTTGAGACCGGATGCTGTTGTCATCGTCGCTACCGCGAGAGCTTTAAAGCTTCACGGAGGCGTAGAAAAATCTGCCCTCGGTACAGAGAATCTTGCAGCTTTAGAAAAGGGTATTGAAAACCTTCTAAAGCATGTGGAGAATATTACCGGGGTATTCGGACTTCCGGCAGTCGTTGCCATTAATCGCTTTCCTACAGACACCCTTGCAGAGCTACAGTACATTGAGGACAGATGTAAAGAATTAAATGTCAATGTAATGCTGTCTGAAGTATGGGCGAAAGGTGGCGAAGGCGGTATCGAGCTCGCGAAAGCAGTAGTAAAAGTTGTAGAAAGAAATGAGAGCAACTTCCGTTTCGCCTATGATGAAAACCTCTCTGTTCGAGAGAAAATAGAAACCATTGCTAAAAAAATCTATGGGGCGGACGGAGTTGATTTCGTAGGTAATGTCGGAAAACAAATAGATGAAATTGAAACTTTGGGGTACGGTAATCTGCCGATTTGTATGGCAAAAACCCAATATTCTCTGACCGATGATGCCAAAAAACTGGGAAGACCTACCGGGTTCAAGATTTCAGTCAGAAGCATTAAACCATCTATCGGAGCAGGATTTATTGTTGCTCTTACAGGAGATATCATGACCATGCCGGGACTTCCAAAGATTCCGGCCGCAGAGGTTATCGATGTAGACAGGACAGGTAAAATATCCGGGCTGTTTTAGAGTGTGGAGGTTCTGTTATGTTGTTAAAGGGTAAACCGGTAGCAGATAAAATCAAAGCAGATATTATCCATGCAGTAGCGGAGCATAAAAGAGTCGGAGAAGCTCCCAAAGTAGCAATCTTGAGAGTGGGAGCGAGGGAAGACGACCTTGCTTATGAAGAACGAGTTCTTAAGAATTGCCAAGCAGTCGGGATTGCGACGGAAGTCGTAGCAGTTGATTTCAATATCAGCACGGAAAGCTTTATAGATGAGCTCAATCGGTTGAACGAAGACGTGGGTATTCACGGCATCCTCATCTTCCGACCTTTGCCTGCCCATCTTGATGCAGAACAAATCAGCAGAACCATAAAGCCTGAAAAGGACATCGACTGTATGAGTCCTGTTAATACGGAAAAGGTATTTACCGGAGATCGCAATGGTATCGCACCTTGTACTCCGGAAGCAGTCATCGAGATCCTGAAATTTTACGATTATAATTTACAGAGTAAAAACGTATCCATTGTAAATCGAAGCATGGTATTAGGGAAACCCTTAGCCATGCTATTTCTTGCAGAAAATGCAACCGTTACAATTTGTCATTCAAAGACAAGAGGCCTGAAAGAGGTAACGAAAAGGACGGACATCGTTGTGACAGGGGTCGGCAGAGGCAAATACTTCGGACCGGATTACTTTACGGAGGACAGTGTAGTCATAGACGTGGGTATCAATTTCGCAGAGGGCAAACTTTGCGGAGATGTGGACTTGGACCATGTAGCAGAGCAGGTTTCGGCTATCAGTCCCGTTCCCGGAGGTGTAGGGACTGTAACTTCTATGATTCTATTAAGCCACGTGATCAAAGCGATGGAGTTACAAAGGGGTAAGTAGGAAAAGACAAATGGAAAAAAGACCCTTAAAACCGGCAGAGATAACAGATTTCACAATTGAGATGGCAGAAGATAAGGTGAATGGCAGTTTCTCAAAGCTCTTAATCCTCAGTTTCCTGGCCGGTGCCTTTATAGCATTTGCCGCAGAAGGATCCAATATGGCTGCCTTTAACCTCTTTGCAGAACCGACAACCTACGGGTTGGGAAAGGTCTTGGCAGGTGCTGTCTTTGGGACGGGATTGATGCTGGTGGTCCTTGCGGGAGGAGAACTGTTTACCGGAAACACGTTGATTCTTGCAGCGGTATGCCACAGAACAGTTAAGGTGAACCGGATGCTTCGGAACTGGCTCATCGTGTATGCAGGAAATCTAATAGGCTCCCTTTTTATCGCCTATATGATGATGAACTCAGGACTTTTTTCCAGTGGTGGCGATATGCTTGGTGCTATAACCATTAAGATTGCAGCAAATAAGGTCAACCTTACTTTTCTTCAGGCCTTTTATCTGGGAATCATGTGCAATTGGTTGGTGTGTTTAGCCGTATGGATTTCCTATGGTGCCGAATCCATGATAGGGAAAATATTTGCAATCTTTTTCCCCATTTGGCTATTCATAACCTCCGGATTTGAACATAGTGTAGCGAATATGTATTACATACCGGCCGGGATAATGGCTCGATCAAACCCTGCTTTTTTACAGCTGGCCGGTCTGTCTCAGGAAATGCTGAACAATCTTACCTGGAGCCGGTTTTTTATCAACAACCTAATACCCGTAACGCTGGGAAATATTGTTGGAGGAGGCCTGTTTGTAGGAATTGCTTATTGGTATTCCTACAATAAAGCATAACTATTCGCTTGTGGTGGCAGGGGGACGTTTCGTTTGCCACCTTGGATGGTGAGAAGGTGGCAAACGAAACGTCCCCCTGCCACCCTTGATAGGAGGAGACCACATTGTCAGTTCCGAATACAACAGATAGGTGGCAGGGGGACGTTTCGTCTGCCACCTTAGAAGGTGAGAAGGTGGCAAACGAAACGTCCCCCTGCCACCTAACAACAGATACGTCAAACCATGTGAAATCTGTTTTGAAGGCATTTTCAATACTGGAAGAATTAGATTTAGCAGGGGAGTTGAGCATAGGAGAACTAAGCAATCGTTTATCTATGGATAAAGCAACGGTTCACCGTTTAGCGAGTACCCTAAAATATGCCGGTTATGTGAGTCAGAATAAGGATGACAGAAAGTACTCCAATAGTTTCAAATTGCTAGCTATGGGCAACAGGGTCATGGAGAAAACCGGGATCAAGAGAATTGCAAGGCCTTACTTAGAGGAACTGTCGAGGCAAACCGGAGAAACTGTAAATCTCGGTATAAAGGCAGCGGACCGAATAATCTATATTGACAAGATTGAAAGCAAATCAACGATAAAAGTAGGCCTTGATATCGGAACCAGTTTACCCATCCACTGTACGGGGATCGGGAAAGCTTATTTACCTTTTATTCCGGAAGAGGAAATTGAGGAGATTTTGAATAACACCCTTTATGAGAAATTCACCAAACATTCCATAGAGGACAAGAATGCCCTCAGAGCGGTTCTGAACGAAACAAGAGAAAGAGGATACTCTATCGACGATGAAGAATATGTAATCGGGTTGATCTGTTTCGGGGCACCTATCTTTGACTATCATGGGAATCCGGTTGCAGCCATCAGCGTATCTTGCCCCAAATACCGGTATGTTGAAGGCAAACATCAGAAAATGTACTCAAACTATATCCTGGATGCAGCATCAAAAATATCTGAGCAGATGGGGTATAGTGTGTAGGAATAAAATTAGATAAACCAATTATAATACAACCGCACAAGGAGGAATTTGAAATGAGTGGCAAGAAAAAGATGACGATCGGTGATTTCAAGAAGTTCAAAGAGGAAGGCAGAAAGTTCAGCTATGTAACTGCCTACGACTACACAATGGCCTCAATCGTAAATGACAGCCAAGTAGAAATTATCCTGGTAGGGGATTCATTGGGGATGATCATGCTGGGCTACAAAGGCACGGAGTCTGTAACGATGGATGATATGGTACACCACATAAAACCTGTTGTAAAAGGCGCCCCCGATACTTGGATTGTCGGAGATATGCCATTTGGTTCCTATAATGTAAGCGATGAAGAGGCAGTCAGAAATGCCAACAGATTGATCAAAGAAACAAACTGCGATTGCATTAAGCTCGAAGGTGGTCTCGAAATGTTGTCAAGGATAAAAGCAATCGTAAATGCCGGAATTAATGTAATGGGTCATATTGGGCTAACACCGCAAACTTCATCTGCATTAGGAGGATTTAAGGTTCAAGGTGGAACCCCTGAAAGCGCAAAGAAATTGATTGAGGACGCGATTGCTCTTGAAAAGGCAGGCTGCTTCTCCATCGTACTGGAATGCGTTCCTTCTATGGTAGGAAAAGCGGTTTCCGAAGCGGTCAGCATTCCGATTTTAGGAATCGGAGCCGGGCCTCATGTAGACTGTCAGGTTCTGGTAGCACAGGATATGCTGGGCATGTATGGGGATTTCAAACCAAAGTTCGTAAAGCAGTACGCACAGGTACGGCAAGTGATGGTGGATGCGCTCAACGAATTCCACAGGGAGACCGCTGAGGGTCTGTTCCCCACACCTGAATTCAGCTTTAATAAGGAAGTTGATATCCCGAAACTGTATTAATTCTATCATTCTTTGGGATATGAGGAGGTGGAAATGAAAATTGCCATAGTTGGCGCAGGTGCCATGGGATGCCTTTACGGGGCAAAGCTTTCTACAGTACCCGACACCCAGGTATACCTGCTGGATGTCTGGAAAGAGCATGTGGATGCGATTAATGCAAACGGGTTATTGATGGAGGAGGAAGGTAATTTTATAACCTACAGCAATGTGAAAGCCTGCAGTACAGCAGAAGCGGTGGGGCCTTGTGATTTAGCTGTGATCTTTGTTAAATCCACCTTAACGGGCATTGCTGTAAAAAACAACAAAGCCGTTTTCGGATCGGAAACCATAGCTCTTACACTCCAGAACGGTTTGGGGAACATTGAGCTGATTAAGGAAGTCATTGGAGACAGTAACGTCATTGCAGGAACTACCGCTCACGGGGCTACCATGCTGGGACCGGGAAAGATGAGGCATGCCGGCAGCGGAAAAACCATTATCGGTGAGCTTGACGGTGGCACATCCGAGAGAATCCAACGCGTTGCTCAAGCGCTGAAAAAAGCGGGAATGGAAACAGAGCTTTCCCATAACGTTCTGGGGCTTGTCTGGGATAAGCTTCTGGTGAACGTGGGAATCAATGCCCTTACCGGAATCACCAGGCTGCATAATGGCGCATTACTGGAACATCCCGAAATCGAAGAACTGTTAGAAGATGCGGTGACCGAGGGAAATAAAGTCGCACAGGCGAAGGGAATCAAGCTGAGCTTTCCGGATCCCGTGACACATACGAAAGAAGTTTGCATCGCAACAGGAGCAAACAAGTCCTCCATGCTTCAGGATGTATTAAATCATAAAAAGACGGAGATTGATATGATAAACGGTGCTGTGGTAAGGGAAGGAGAAAAGGTTGGCGTTGCAACACCTGTTAATAAAACACTAACCAACCTTATTAAATTCATAGAAAAGTAGGAAAAATAGTCGATTTTGATTCTGAAACAGGGAGGAGGATGTGAGATGAAGGACTATGCAAACGTAGTAAGTGCAGTCAAGTCAGACGAACTTGTTAAATTCACTCAGGACATCGTGAGGATAAACAGCGTTTACGATCCGGATAGAGAAGGAGCAAATGAATCTGAGGTCGTGGCTTTCATTGCAGACTTTCTAAGAAAAGAAGGCTTCGAAGTGCACGTGGAAGAAGTCGTTCCAGGCAGACCGAATATCATTGCATTTCTAAGAGGCAGCCAACCTGGTAAAACCATTCTCTTTGAAGGTCATACGGATGTGGTGACCGCCGGGGACCCTTCCAAGTGGAAATACGACCCCTTTGGAGCAGAAATTGTTGGAGACCGAATGTACGGAAGAGGGACATGCGATACGAAAGGAAACGTGGCAGCAGCTATCTTCGCCGCCAAGGCTGTCAAGGATTCCGGGGAAGCTTTCAAGGGGAATATCCTTCTGTGCATCCCTTGCGATGAAGAAGGAATGATGATAGGGATCAAGGATTTCATAAAGAGGGGCTGGGCGAAGGATGTAGATGCTGCAGTGATTTGTGAACCGGAAGAAAACCACATATGCATTTTCCAAAAAGGCGCTATGAGGGCAGTTTTACGTGTATTTGGAAAACAAAGCCACGGGGCCATGCCTCTCACAGGGATAAATCCCAACTGGAGACTTGCCAAGATCATATGCGAGCTAGAGAAGCTGGAACAAAGCGAGAAGGAGCGATTAGGTTGCCATGAGTATTTGAAGTGGCCCAGCATTACCCCCACTGTCATTGCGTCTCCGGCCGAGGGAGAAGCACAGATTAATGTGATGCCCGGGGAAGCCTATATGACTTTAGACATGAGAACCGTGCCGGGGCAGGATCACGAGACACTAAAGCAACAGCTTTTAGATATTTACGACAGACTGGTGAAAGTTGATCCCGATTTTAGTGCAACATTGGAAATCATTGAAGAGAGACCCTGGACGGAAACTCCAAAAGATGCAGTCATCACGAAATGCATTTATAAGGCGGTGGAAGAAGTGACACAGGAGGAGCCTGTCTGGCAGGGTGTTCCCGGAGCAACGGATGGAACTTTCCTTCACATGGAAGGAATTCCGACAATCGTAATCGGAGCAGGAGATACCTATATTCCTCACCATGTAGACGAATATGTAGATATTCCTGAACTGATAGAGACGACTAAGATATATGCTTTAACCTCTATGTATTTCCTCAATGAAGAGATATAGATGCATTGAAACTTATAAAGGAAAAATTTCAATGGAACTAAATGATAAGAGAATCCGAATAATTGTTGGACACTACGGGAGCGGAAAAACAAATATTGCCGTAAATTATGCCCTTTATCTGCACAGCCTCGGCAAGAGAGTTTCCGTTGCGGATATGGATATCGTAAACCCTTACTTTCGCACCAAGGACAGTGAAAAGGAGCTTAACGATGCGGGGATTACTTTGATAAGCCCGCACTACGCCAACACGAATGTTGACCTGCCGGCGCTGCCGCAGGAGCTCTACGGTCTGTTTGAATTTAAAGATAAATCTGTCGTTCTCGACATAGGCGGAGATGACCGCGGCGCATATGCGCTGGGCAGATTTACACCGTTTATTCTTGAAGAGAACAATTATGACAACCTGTTTGTCGCAAACTTTTACAGGCCGCTGACCCAAACTCCCGAGGATGCTTTTGAGGTTATGCGTGAAATTGAAGCAGCCGCAAAAATTCCGTTTACGGGAATAGTCAACAACTCGAATTTAGGCGAAGACACAACTCCCGAAACTGTCGAAAAAACCTACGAGAGAGCGGCACGGCTCGCCGAAATCA